>JAICGL010000055.1 GCA_025923175.1 Acidimicrobiia bacterium | reverse complement strand
GGTACAAGCTCAAGTAGTCCCAAGCTTCAGCAAACATCAGGACGAGTCGGGAGTCGGCAAAAGGTCCGGCTCCCGCTTGCGCTCTGCCCATTCTTAACGGGCCTTCGGCGCCGTCAGTTCTGCGCCAGGCGGGCCGGGGCGATGAGGTCGACGTAGCGCAGGGTCGCCGGCAGGGAATGGTCGTCGGCCATCGCCGTCCACGTCGCTCGCAGGTCCGCACCCGCCGGGCGGGCGTCGAACTGCGCGATGGCGGGGAGGCCGACGGCAGCGAAGGCGTAACGCAACCGGCCAACCAGCGCCGGGATGTCCTGGCAGTAGAGGGCGAGCACGGCGAACGTCTGACGATCAACAGTGGCGACGAAATCCACGTCCCGGACGGTGGCGCCGATGGCACCTGCCGCTCGTTCCATCAGGTTGCCGTCGACCGGGCCGACAAACTGGACGAGGACGAGGCCATGGTCTCCCCCATGGCGACGGGAACGCTGTTCCTCGACTTCGAGGATCGCTTCCCAGCTCAAGCGATTGGGCAGGCCTGTCTGGTCGTCCACGGACATGCTCTCGTCAGCCGGCATGACCATGCAGTCGGTAGCACGCCTGACGCTTTGAGCCGAGTGGCGGAAGAGTACGTCCGGCTCAGCCTGCCGGATCGGCCAGGACTGCGCAGTCGCAGAGGTGGTCGGCCCGGCACTGCGTCGCGCCGAGTAGCAGCCGGCGGATCTCCATCAGCTGATCGATGAGGGCGTCGACCTCCGAGAGCTTCTGCCTCGCCAGGCTCCGCATCTGGTCCGCCGGCTCTCCCTCGGCTTCGGCCGCCAGCAACAGCTGGGTTTCTTCGAGCGTGAAGCCGAGACGCTTGGCCGCCTTCAGGAGCCCGAGGCGCTGCACCGTTTCCTGGCCGTAGCGGCGCTGGCCCGAGACCCTGGGCGCCGGGGGCATCACGCCGATCCGCTCGTAGTAGCGGATGGCCGAGGCGTTGAGATCAACCCGTCGGGCGACCTCGCCGATGGTCATGGTCTCGGGGCTCATCCGGAGAAACTCCTTGACTTCAACTCGGGTTCAAGGTCGAGGGTGGGGTGCATGCTCAGGTTCCGAGGGACGCCCTCAGCCGTCCGAGCGTGCGGCGATGATGACCACCGCGCCGAGGCTGCGCCGCTCCCGGTGGATGGTCCTCCACAGGTCGGCGATCCGTCCGAGGACGACGGGTTGACGGACGGTGCGGCCCAGCAGCCGCAGGGTTCCGGCCCAGCCCTCGTCCCGGACGAGCGTGCCGGGCGCCAGCAGTTGCAGTGGCGCAGGGTGCACCTGGACGATCTTGAAGCCCGCCTCCTCCAGCAGCACGGTCCACTCGGCCAGCGTGAGGGGACGGGCCCGGACCCGGACGGTGCGGGTCAGGTCGGTTTCGATCCTGCGCTTGTCCTCGTCGGCGATGTCGTCCGGGGTCAGCAGCAGTTCGTGCAGCCCGAGGCGACCGCCGGAACGCAGCAGGCGGGCGGCCTCGCCCAGGATGGCGCGCTTGGTGTCGTCGGTCTCCAGGCTGAGGCACGCCTCGCCGTAGACCACGCTGGCGGACCCCTCGGGAAGCCCGGTCGCTTCGGGCTCCGCCACGACGCACTCGTACCGCCCGCCTCCGAGCTGCTGGGCCCGTTCGGCTTCGGCCCTGCCCCGTTCGACTCCCCGGAAGCTGTGCGGACCGGCGGCCTCGACCCGGCGCACGGTGTCGCCCAGCGCGGGAGCAAGGTCCACCACGTCGTCACCCGGCCCGATGGCCAGACCGGAGAGCAGGGCGTCCGACAGTTCCGAGCCGCCCGGCCGCATCACCTTCTTGCCCAGCCGGGCCAGCAGCCAGTGGGCAGGCATCGTCGCCGGGTTCAGGTGCTCGCCCGGGACGGGCAGCGGAGCGGCTGGACTCATCGACTGCTTTCCGGTCACCATGACCTTAGGGTAACCAAACTGTGCACATAAAGACCACCTCACACTCTGCACGGGGAGATGCCATGACCAGCACCCGACGCCGAGCCCTCGCGTGCGTCGCCCTCGTTGCGCTCGTCGGAACGGCCTGTGGCAGTTCGGGCCGCTCCGGCGGCACCGCCGCACCGGAGCGCGGTGACGAGTCGGCGGCCACCGCCCCTTCGACGCTCACGGCCGGGGGAGGCGAACCCACGGTGGCGGAGGCACCGCCGGCGTCCGGCACCATCAATGCCGAAGGCGGAGTGACCCCCGCCACCCCGGCGGCGCCGAACGCCGCCGCGCCCGGTCCGGCCGACGCCGCACCCCGCCCCGGCCCGGCCAGCAGCGGCGAGCCCCGGAGCGAAACGGCCACGGCAGCGGCACCGCCGTCGGCACCGGGCGAGGCCCGACCTCCGGCGCAGCCGACCCCCCGGGGCGCGGCCGCACCGCCGGCGCCGCAAGCCGGAAAGCCCGCCGGGCCCGAAGTCCTCCGCCTCGGCGGCGTGTTCCCCCTGTCGGGCCCGCTCGGCTCCGTGGGTACGGCGATGATGCAGGGCGTCCAGGCCGTCTTGAGCGATGTGAACGAGTCCGGCGGAGTGACCGGCAGCCGTCTCGAGCTGCTCGTCGAGGACGACCAGTTCGACCCGGTCCGGGGCAAGGCCCTCATCCAGAAACTCATCACCGAAGCGAAGGTGTTCGCCTTCGCCGGCATCTTCTCGCCGTTCACGATCCAGGCCGGGCTGCCCGACATCCGGGCCGCCAGGGTCCCGGTCGTCTCCCCCAGCGGTTCCGACGATCGGGAGTTCGACGAGCCGCTCCTCTACCCGGTCACGAACCCGTGCGGCCGTCAGATGGCGGGCAACGTCCAGCATCTGGTGCGGGACAAGAAGGTGAAGAAGCTGGCCGTCGTCTACCTGAACGTGGAAGCGGTGACCAACTGCACGAAGCAGTTCACCGCCGTGGCCCGCAAGCTCGGCGCCGAGGTCGTCTTCCAATCGGGCACGGCCCCTGCCGCACCGGACTGCGCCAGCCGGATCGTGTCAGCCCGTGCCTCGGGGGCGGAGGCGCTGATCGTGATCGTCGACAACCTCGGCGTGGTCAAGTGCGTCCAGGCGCAGAAGCAACAGGGCTGGAACGTGCCGGTCAGCATCTCCTACAACATCGTCGACGACCCGACGCTCCTCGAAGGGCTGGGGAAGGCGGCGGACGGTCTCCTGTCCTCCAGCCCCTTCAGCGGCGCAACGAGTCCGGCGTTCGCTGAACAGTGCGGCGCGGTCAACCGCTTCTATCCCAAGGCGAAGGTGCAGTTCTTCCTGCTGGTCGGCTGCCTCGGGACCAAGCTCCTCGTCGAAGGGCTGCGCACGACCGGGACCGGAGCCGGACGGGAAGCCCTCATGGCTGCGCTCGACTCGGGCCGGATCTTCTCCTTCGGCGGGCTCGTTCCCGACCTGCGGTACCGGCCCGGTGGCCATCTCCCCTACGACCTGACCGCCACCGTCGAGGTCCGAGACGGCAAGTGGGTCCGTACCGGCCCGCTCTACACCCCGGAGCAGCCGTGACCGCCCCGACGCTCCGGCACATCGGCCTGCGGGCCTTCGCCTCGCTGGTGCTCGCCGGTGCCACGCTCGCCGTCCCGGTACCTGCCGGAGCGGGCGAGGGATCTGCCCTGGTGGGCGGAGAGGCCCTCGGCCGGGGGATCTTCGCCACCTACTCGGACCGGGACACCGTCATCGACGGCGGCACGGTCGCCGCCCCCGACTTCAGCTCTCCAGTGGCCCGCGCTGCCCTCGACCTCACCGGTCTCGGATCGGGCCTCGCCTCGCTGGCCTACAGCCCCTACAACGACGCCGCCGGTGTCATCAACGCCTTCGGCGGAACCAGTCTCCCAGTGGGCTTCTTCTCGGAAGCCAGCCGGGCCAAGGTGACGGGTACTCCACCGCAGGAGCACAGAGCCGCCGCGCCCGGCCCTCCCGGGTCGGGCGCCTGGGCCCGCCTCAGTGAAGGCCCCGCAGTCGAAGCGGCCGCCCTCGCATTCGCCACAGCGTTCGGACAGGCGCTGGCGGTGCGGATCGGCGACGTCCGTTCGACGGTCCGGCGGAGCGGTCCGACAGTGGGGTCGGCCGTCTCGGTCGTCCTGCGGGCCGTGACCATCGGTGAGCTCGTCACGATCGAGACCATCACGCTGACCGCGGCAGCCGCGGCGGACGGAGCTGCCGGCCTGGCCGAGGCGGCCAGTCTGGTGGAAGGCATTGCCGTCGCCGGCCGGCCCGTCCGGCTCACCCCCCAGGGACTGGAGCCCATCGGCACCGGTGCGCCCGCTCTCGACGGGTTGGCCGCCGCCGGTATCGAGATCGTCTCGGCCGGCGAGACGAAGACCGCTCCGGGCGGACACCAGTCAGACGCCCGGGCCACCGGCCCCCGCATCCGGCTGCGGACGGCGGACGGCCGCACCCTCACGCTGGTCCTGGGAGAGGCCGTGGCGTCGTCAGCCTTCGTCCCGCCGGCGGGCGGCTGACGGCGCCCGAGGGCCGGAACGAATGCTGCCCCTCGTCGTCGCCGGCCTGCCCGTCGGGGCCATGTACGGTCTCGCCGCGCTCGGCCTCATCGTCGTCCACCGGGCCACCCGCAACATCGATCTGTCTCTCGGGGCTGTCGCCACCGCCGCCGCGTTCGTCTACCACCGCCTCTCGGCCGACGTCTCCCTTCCTGCGCCGCTCGCCGCGCTGGCCGCGCTCGGTGTCGCCGCTGCCCTCGGCCTGGCGGCGGCGGCGGTCGGCCGGTTGCTCGGCCCGGGCCGTCCGCTGGCCGGCGCGGTGGCCAGCCTCGCCCTCGCCGGCCTCGTGCTCGCCGGCTGCGCCGCTCTCTTCGGCACCGACACGGAGTTTGTCTCGCCGCTTTTCCCCGGCGTGCAGCTGGAGGTGGCGGGCACGGTCCTGTCCGGTCACCAGGTACTGGTCCTGGCAACAGCGCTGGCCGTCGTCGTCGCCGGTGGTGTGCTTCTGCGGCGCAGCATCACCGGGCTGGCCTGGAACGCAGTGGCCGCCGATCGGGTCGGCGCCTGCGTCGTCGGCCTCCCCGTCCGACGGATCGAGACCCTGTCCTCCGTGATCGCTGCCGTCCTGGCCGGCGGCGCCGGAATCCTGCTGGCTCCGCTGCTCTTCCTCGACCCGGTGCAACTGACCGTGTTCTTCCTCGTCAAGCCGTTCGCCGCTGCCGTCGCCGCCCGCCTCCACAGCCTCCCGGTCGCCCTCGCCGCCGGGCTCTCCATCGGAGTGCTGGAAAGCCTGAGCGTCCGGGTGCAGGACGTTCCCGGGCTTGGCGAGACCGTCCCCTTCGTCGTGATGGCGATCCTGCTCCTGCGCCGGGAACGGGGCGCCCGCGAGGAAGCCACCGCAGCCCTCGACCGGGGGCCGAGCCGTATCCCGGGCCGGGGGCGGATCTGGCCCGCGGCAGCGCTGTGGCTCGGCCTGGTGATCTGGGCGCCCCACCAGAGCCCGTACCAGGCCACCATCACCCAGCTGGCGGCGACCACCGCGCTGCTGGCCGCCACGCACGTCGTCATGACCGGCTGGACCGGACAGCTCTCACTGGCCCAACCGGCCTTCGCCGGGATCGGCGCCATCGTCGCAGCCCGCCTCGGCGCTGAAGCCGGCTGGTCCCTGCCGCTGACGCTGCTGGCCGGAGCCCTGGGCGCAGCCTCCGCCGCCGCCCTGGTCGGTGGGCTCACGCTCGCCCGCGGTACGAGCGGCATCCGGTTCGCCGCCGTCACCCTCGCTCTCTCGTCCGCCTGCGCGGGAACGCTGTTCCTCTGGGCTCCCTTCGCCGGCCGGGCGGAGGACCGTTCACTCGACGCGCCCTCGCTCGGGTCCCTCTCCCTCGCCGGTCCGCGCTTCACGTGGGTGGTGATGACTGCGGCCGCCGTGGCCTTCTGGGCGCTGCGTGCGCTCGCCCGGTCGCGCTGGGGGGCGGCCATGCTCGCCACCCGGGAGCACGCGCTGGCGGCCGTCGCGCTGGGGATGTCCCCCGCCGCCGCCCGCTGTGCCGCCTTCACGGTCACGGGAGCGATCGGCGGCCTCGCCGGCGCGCTGTCCGCCCATCAGCTGCAGTCCGTTTCCGTCGACGGGTTCCACCCTCTGACCGCCCTCCCGTTGCTATCGGTCGCCGCCGTCGGCGGAATCGAATCGCTCTGGGGCGCGGCTGTCGGTGCTGTGTTCCTCACCCTCGCCCCGGAGGCACTCCGCCAGTGGGACATCCCGACCGTCGCCGCCTTCGTGGCGCCGGCCGCACTCCTCGGCACGATCCTGATCCGGCCCGGCGGACTCACCTCCGCCGCCGCCGGCCACACCGCCGGGCGGCGCCGTTCCGGAGCGGCGAAAGCCACGCAGGAGGTCGACATCACTGAGCAGGCCGGACCGCTGATCGTGGACCGGTTCCGGGTGAGCTACGGCCGCTTCCTCGCCGTCGACGACGTGGCCTTATCGGTGGCGCCCGGCGAGCTGGTCGCCCTCATCGGCCCGAACGGCGCCGGGAAGACGACCGTCCTCGACGCCATCAGCGGATTCGTCCGCCCGACCGGCGGCCGTCTCGTCCTCGCCGGCGCCGACCTGGCGGAACGCCCGGCCCGGGCGCGGGCCGGCGCCGGAGTCGTCCGGACCTTCCAGTCCGGCGGTCTCTTCCCCCGCCTCTCGCTCTGGGAAAATTTCGACGTCGTCCGGCGCTGGCACCGTCTGCCGCCCGTCGACGACAAGCTGATCGCCGCCACCGGCCTGGCGCCCTACCTCGACCGGCCGGCGGCCGCGCTGCCCCACGGCACCGCCCGCATCGGAGAGATCACCCGGGCGATGAGCCTGAGCCCGAAAGTCCTGCTCCTCGACGAGCCCGCCGCCGGGCTCACTCGCAAGGAGTCGGAGGCGATGATCGCCATGCTTCGCAGCACTGCCGGCGGCGCCGCGGTCCTCGTCGTCGAACACGACCAGCATGTGGTCGGGCTAGCCGACCGGGCCGTCGTGCTCCATCTCGGGAAGGTCCTTGCGGCGGGCCCGCCGGCCGAAGCGCTCCGCCATCCCGACGTGGTCGACGCCTATCTGGGCCAGTTGCCCGCGCCCGTATAGCGGCCCAGCGCCGCACCGCCCTCCGGGAGGAGACATGAACGGCACCTCGTACCCGACCCTCGGCGAGATCGTGGCGGCCAACCCCGCCGCAGCGCGCACCCTGGACCGCCTCGGCCTCGACTACTGCTGCCACGGACAGCGCAGCCTCGCCGAGGCCTGCGCCGCCGCCGGGCTCGACCCAATGGCGGTGACGGCCGAGCTCGACAGCCTCCCGGTCGAAGGCGACCGCAGCTGGAACGGAATGGAGCCGGCCGCGCTGGTCGACCACATCGTCACGACCCATCACCGCTACCTGGAAGCCGAACTGCCGCTGCTCGACGCGCTGGCCGCCAAGGTGTTCACCGTCCACGGCGAGCGCCACCCCGAGCTCAACGAGGTCAGGGCGCTCGTCGAGGCCATCCGCAAGGCGCTCGAACCCCACCTCCGGGTGGAGGAGGCCCTGCTCTTCCCGGCCATACACGGACGGTCGCTGCCGCACCCGCCCTCACCCACACTGGCCGAACTGGTGCAGACAATGGAGACCGAGCACGACCACGCAGGCGACCTGCTCGCCGCACTCCGCCGGGCAACCTCCGCCTACGAGGTGCCGCCCGACGCCTGTGCCAGCTACCGGTCCCTCTTCGAGCGCCTCGAAGCCCTTGAACTTGACACCCACCTCCACGTCCTCAAAGAGAACCACGCGCTCCTGCCGGCGCTAAGACGCATCACCGGCTGACATCAACGGACGTAGCGACACTTCAGCCCGGCCGCAGCGCCCGCCCACCATCTACACAGGCGCGCCTTGAAGCAGACCGCGACCCGGCGCTTCTCGATCGCGGCGGCGAGTACCGCGAGGTCAGCGGCGTGCAGGAGCCCCGAATCGCCTGGCAATTGCTGCCTCTGGGTCACGGTGTCCCTTTCAGGGGCTCAGCGTCTCGCCTTTTCCGGCCGATCGTGGGGTTTTCCACACGATTCCCGCTCTCTCGCCGAAAGGGTCATCCCGAGTCGATGCGCGCATCACACCGTTCCCTCCCCCGCGTCCGGGTGGCCGCCGCTTTGGCGATCGCCGCCGCCCTCCTCGCAACCGGCTGTTCCTCTGGCGGCGATGCCCGTGAGGCGCAGGCCGGCCGAATCTCCGAACAGTCAGCCGCGCCCGTACCGGCGGCGAATGACGTTCTGCCCGATCCGAAGCTCCAGCTGAGCCCCGACACCGTCGTGGTGCGCAGCAACGGCGGCCGGGCCGTCAAGGCGATTCCCGACGACCATGACACGATCGTCATCGACGCCAACGCCGAGGGTGCCGACCAGCTCGACCAGGGCGAGATCATGCTGCTCACGGGCGTGACCGTGGTCCGGGTCAAGGCCCTCGAGCGGACCGGAGACGACCTGCGCATCACCGCCGCTCCCGTCACCCTTCCGGAGGTGATCCGCAACGGTGAACTGTCGTGGGACGCCATGCCGGTCGACCTCGGCGCCGCCCGCGTCAGCGTGTGGGACGACCCCGCCGACGACGAGCCGAACAACGGCGGCACGCCGACGGGAGGGGCGACCGGCGCCAGTGGCGGCGCCACGCCGCGACCGGGCATTACCCCCGGGCTCGGCATCCCCGGTCGCGCTCCCGTGTCCGGCGGGAACGACGTGCCCACCGACGGCGTGCCGACCGATGAGCAGGTCGAGGACATGTGGGGCGACGTCAACGACATTATGGGTGGCGGCGACGGGGGCGACCTGTTCGGTCTCGGCCCGGACGATCTCCGTCTCATCGCCGACCAGAAGCTCGAGCGGGGCGTCAAGGTGACGGTGGAAGGGATCGAGTACTCCGTCGCCTACAGCCGCGACGACAAGGAGAAGGCCGACATCTTCAAGCTCGGCATTGAAAGCGCGAAGGCCAAGGACGCCAAGGCCGAGGTGGCCGGCAAGGAGGCCACGATCGCCGAGGGCAAGGTCAAGGGCAGCATCGAGACCGAGGTGCAGCTGAAGGACGCCACTCACCGCGGGAATCTCAAGGTCACCGACGGCCGGGTCGACAACCTCGAGTTCGCCATGCCGCGCCTCGCCGGCGAGATCAGCGTCGACGCGAAGTTCCAAGCGCTGGAAGTCGTCGGCCACATGACGAGCGACCCGCTCTTCGACCTGCCGCTCAGCCTCGAGGTGCCCGTCGTGATCGGCGGCGTGCCGTTCTCCCTCGACATCAAGGTCGGCGTGCAGGTCAACCTCTCGCTGGCCAAGCTGAACAACACCCTCCAGGGCCTGGCCAAGATCACCTTCGACGGCGATGCCGGCTTCCAGTACGCCGGCGGGCAGCTGAAGGTGTTCGGTGAGCGCGTTCAGAACACCGAGGACCTGCTCAAAGCCTTGAAGGGCGGAGCCGAAGGCCCGGTCGGCCTGGTCCTGACGAACGAGCTTCCCAAGGTGAACTTCGGCCTCGGCTTCAAGCACATCAAGGCCGGGGTGTTCCTCTCCAACGGCTACGTGACGTCGTTTCACATCCTCCCGATGCCGGTGCCGTGCACGGCGACGAACATCTCGTATGTCCTGGCGTCGGGCGTCACCGGGAAGTTCCTGGGCTTCGAGATGGAGATCGCCCGCAAGGCGATCACCGAGAAGCAGTGGCATTTCCAGATCCCCCAGGACAGCCGCTGCAACGCAGACAAGGGCTGACCGCCCGGTAGGTTGATCCCTCCACCTCGAGGAGGGAATGCTCCAGTTCTGCGGCGTGACCGTCCGCTTCGGGCCCCGCACGTGCTCGACGACCTCACCTTCGATGTCCCGCCGGGTGATCCGCACCGGTCGCCGCCTGAAACTTCGCGAGGTACTCCGCGGCTGACGAACCCACGCGTGAGAAGTCCCGTTCGACAAAGCAGAAGGCCCGGGCTCGATGCCCGGGCCTTCGCTGGCGCCTGCTGTGCTTCGCAGGATCTGTTACGAGCAGCCGCTGGTGGCTCCGCAGGAGGAGCACACGTAGCAGCTACCCGCCCGCTGCATCTCCATCCCGCAGCCGTAGCAGTAGGGGGCGTCGATGCGACGGGAGCCTTCGGGGACGGCCGCCGCCCGCGGGCCCGCCGGCGCGGGCGGCTGTGCCGTCGGGGTCGGAGGCGGCGTCGCCGATGACGGCCCCTCGGTAGACGGTCGTGAGTGGTCGGTCAGGTCGAGCCTCAGCTCATCGCCGGCCGGGTCGAGGTCGACCGACGAATCCCGGCTCGTCGTCGCCTCCTCCACGCCGGGCAGCGTCGGCTGCGACCGCTCCCCGATCGTGAGGATTCCCATGTCGACCCGTTCCTCGTAGGTGAGGTACTCCACCGCAAGACGGCGGAAGATGTAGTCCACCAGGCTCGACGCCAGCCGGATCTCGGGATCGTCGGTGATCCCGGCCGGCTCGAAGCGCATGTTGGTGAACATCTCCACGAAGGCCTTGAGCGGCACCCCGTACTGGAGGCCGTGCGACACCGAGATGGCGAAGGCGTCCATGATCCCGGCCAGGGTCGAGCCCTGCTTGGCCACCTTGAGGAAGATCTCGCCGGGCCGCCCGTCCTCGAACTCGCCGACGATCACGTAGCCGTGGCAGTCGGCCACCCGGAACGAGAAGGTCTTGGAGTTGCGCCGCCGGGGCAGCTTCTGGCGGACGGGCTCCTGGAGCACGATCGTCTCCACGATCCGCTCGATCTTGGTCTCTACTTGAGCGGAGGCGCTCTTCTGGACGGACAGCGGCTGGCCGACCTTGCAGTTGTCGCGGTAGATGGCGATGGCCTTGAGGCCCATGCGCCAGGCCTCGACGTGGAGGTCTTCCACGTCTTCGACCGTGGCCTCCTCGGGCATGTTGATCGTGTTGTGGTTCACGATCCCGTTGCCCACGAAGGCGTGCGTCACCGGCACCGACAGGTCGAAGACCTCCCGCTCGCCGGCGGCCGCCACTCGCTCGACCGGGCTGAAGTGCAGCGAGTCGGCCACGACCGTGGCCACCCAGTCGGGCAGCGACACGCCGGGCAGCGCCGCCACGGCGTCGAGCGTCGCCCGGGTCACGTGACGGAACTTGGCGTCGCGCAGGAAGGCGAACTCCTCGCGCTGCTCGGTGGGCACCAGCAGGTACAGCTCCCGGGGCGACAGGTTCGGCACGAAGTCGCCGGCACTGCCCGGCAGGTCCCGCCCGGCGAACACATCCGCCGCCTGGACCACGACCTGCGGATCAACCGGGGGCACCAAGTCGAAGAGGTCGCGAGCGGAGTCGCCGCTGACGGCGACCTCGCTGTCGAGCCGGCGGTGCACCACACCGAGGTTTGTGAGGACCGACTGCAGGTCGTCGAGCAGCGTCGCCGACCCGAGACCGATGCTGACCGTGGCCGCCCCGGCGGTGCGGGCCACCGTGGCATTGGCCAGCAGCCCCTGCAGATAGGCGAGGACCATGTCACGGGGCGACGCCAGTACCGCCGCCGGGATCCGCCGGAACGTTGCCTTCTCCTTGCCGACAACGAACCCGAGGAAGGCCACGGCCGTCTCCGAGGTCACGGCGACCTGCGGGCTGCGCCCCTCGGAGGCGACGATGCGGGCCTCGAGACCGAACAGGCTCCGCCAGGCTCCGCTGAGACGGTCGAGCACCGCCTGGGCCGGGTGGCTGATCGTCACCGTGGCCGTCGACTCCGAGATCCGCCCCGAGGCGGCGAACGCCCCGAGCAGGAACGCGAGCTCGGCGCTCATCTCCGTGGGCACCTGCCAGGCGTCGGCAACCTCGCCCGCCTCGAACTCGTCGAGTCGGGCCGGCAGCAGGGACCACAGCTCGGCGCCGTAACGCAGCGCCACCGATTCGCCTTCTTCGATCTCGTCGAGACGCCGCCAGACGAGCCCGTCCTTGCCAGCCACCAGCAGCCGGTGGTTGGGAGTACCGATCACCTTGTGACCCGAGCGCAGCACGACCTCCCGCACCGGCCGGACACCGCCGTAGTAGAAGGCGTCGGTCTTACGGACCCCGTCGAGCGAGGCGACCTCGATGACCTCGTCACGGAAGCTGTCGGGCTTCTCGCCGTGGTACAGGCTCCCGATGCGGACGAGCCCGTCGCCGGTCGAGACCAGCGTCTCCCCCACCACGCACTTGCTGATGGCGCCGGAGATGAATGGCTGCACCGCGGCCATCATCTTCACGTGACCCAT
>JAICGL010000054.1 GCA_025923175.1 Acidimicrobiia bacterium | reverse complement strand
CCTTCCTGGCCACCGGCGCCTACGCGGCCGCGAATCTGGCCTCCCGCCTGGACGCACCGTTCTGGATCGGCCTGCCGGCCGCTGGGCTCGTGGCGGCCGCACTGGGGCTCATCGTCGGGCTGCCCTCGATGCGGGTCAAAGGCATCTACCTGGCGGTGGCGACGATCGCCGCCCAGTTCATGACGGAGTGGGCAATCAACCATGTGACCTGGATCTCCGGCGGCGCTCAGGCCACGGTGACGCTCCCCCCGCCTTCGCTCGGGCCCTATGTCCTCGACACCGAGGCCGAGCGGTACCTGCTCATCCTGGCCGTGGCGGTCGTCGCCGTCGTCGTGGCCCTGAACATCAACCGGTCGCGGCTGGGCCGGGCGTTCGTGGCGGTGCGCGACCGCGACCTCGCGGCCGACGTCATCGGGGTCGAGGTCGGCCGCACGAAACTCGTCGCCTTCGCGGTGAGCTCCGCCTACGCCGGGGTCGCTGGCGCGCTGTGGGCCTACTACCTGGGCGTGGCCAACTACGAGATGTTCACCATCACCGTGTCCCTCGAGTACCTCTCGATGGCCATCCTCGGGGGATTGGGCAGCGTGATCGGCTCCGTGTACGGCGCCGCCTTCGTGACCATCCTGCCGCTGGCGCTGCGGGACTTCCTCGAGCGGTTCCGCGACCTCGTCCCCGTCGACGACGTCGCCACCTTCGTGGCGCAGCTCCGCCTCATCCTCTTCGGCAGCCTCATCATCGCCTTCCTGGTGGCCGAGCCCGAAGGGCTCGCCCGCCTCTGGCGCAAGCTCAAGGACTACTTCCGGCTCTGGCCGTTCCGCTACTGAACATCCTCAGGGAAGGGGGACCATGATGGTCCGGCGCACGACAAGGTTCCGCTCATCGGTCGGCGTCCTGGCGGCCGCCCTCGTCTTCTCGTTCGGCGCGGCCTGCGGCGGTGATGACGGCGGCAGCAGCTCGAAGGGCGGCTCCGCCGCATCCAAGAATCCCATCACCATCGGGGTGATCTGCCCTCGCACCGGGCCGGTCGAGGTCATCGGCACGAACCTCTGCCTGGCCGCCGCTGACTACGTCGAGCTCGTCAACAGCAAGGGTGGGGTGGACGGCCACGAGATCAAGGTCGTCGACATCGACTACGCCTACGAGGTGCCCAAGGGTGTCGCCGCCTATGAAGAGATGAAGCGCCAGGGCGCGGTCGCTCTCCTCTGCGGCGGCACGCCGATCGCCATTGCCCTGAACGACCGGATCACCAACGACAAGGTCCCCTGCGTGACGCCCGGCTTCGGCATCGCCGAAGCCACCGACGGTGCGAAGTACCCGTACCAGTTCCCGCTGGCGGCCAGCTACTTCTCCCAGGCGGCGGCGGCCCTCGACCACATCGCCAGCGAGGCCAAGGACAAGAAGGTCAAGGTCGCCTTCCTGCATCTCGACAACCCGAGCGGCAAGGAGCCGCTGCCCGTCATGGAGCGCCTGGCCAAAGAAAAGGGCATGGAGCTCAAGACGTTCGCCGTGCCGCTCCCCGGGCTCGAGCTCGGGGCCCAGATCACCGACATCACCTCCCGCTTCAAGGCCGACTATGTGGTGAGCCATCTCTTCGGACGGGCTCCGTCGGTGGCGATCAAGGGTCTGAAGCAGGCCGGCTTCCCGCTCGACCACGTCATCTCGTTCGTATGGGGTATCGCCGAAGCTGACATCGATGCCGCAGGCGGGTTCGCCGCCGCCGAGGGCTACAAGGGGCTGCAGTTCACCGGCGTCGGCCAGGACTTCCCGGTCATCAAGGAGATCCAGCAGCGCTACGAGGCCCGCAAGGTGGCGGTACCGGCCGGGCTGGCGAAGTACTCGGTGTACTACGACCGGGGTGTCTTCATGGCGGCCGTCATGCTGGAAGGCATCCGCCGGGCGCTGGAGGCGGGAGGCGAGCCCCTGACGGGCGAAAAGGTCAAGGTGGGTCTCGAGTCGATCAAGGACTTCGAGCTCGGCGGGCTCGTCCCGCCACTGTCGACCAGCCCGGCCGATCATGAAGGCGGCGGCTTCACCCGGGTCGTGGCCGTCAAGGACGGGAAGTTCACGCCGATCACCGACTGGGCCAACCCCCAGCGGGACGTCGTGCTGGCCATGGTGGCGGAGCGGAACAAGGGCTGATGCTCGAAGTCTCGGGCATCCAGGTCGTCTATCAGGACGTGATCCTCGCCCTCCGGGGCGTGTCGCTCAGCGTTCCTGACGGCGGCTTCGTCACGCTGCTCGGCGCCAACGGAGCGGGCAAGACGACGACCCTCAAGGCCATCTCAGGCCTGCTGCGGCCCGAGCGGGGCCGGGTGACCAAGGGGACGATCACCTTCGACGGGGAGCGCATCGACGGCCGGCCGGCCGCCGACCTCGTCCGCCGGGGGATCGTCCAGGTCATGGAGGGCCGGCGGGTGTTCGAGCATCTGACGGTGGCGGAGAACCTGGTGGCCGGCGCCCATCTGCGGCGCCGGACGCCGCTCGACCCCGACCTGGACATGGTCCGCGATTACTTCCCCGTCCTCGGGGAGCGGTGGCAGACGAAGGCGGGGTACCTCTCGGGCGGGGAACAGCAGATGCTGGCCATCGGCCGGGCACTCATGTCCCGGCCACGGCTCATGCTGCTCGACGAGCCGTCGCTGGGGTTGGCGCCCCGGCTGGTGGACGGGATCTTCGAGATCGTCACCCGCCTCAACCGGGACACGGGCGTCGCCGTCCTCCTCGTCGAGCAGAACGCCGCCCTTGCTCTCGACGTCGCCGAATGGGGCTATGTCATGGAGAACGGCCGGGTCGTTCTCGACGGCTCTGCAGAACGGCTCGGAGGCAACGAGGACGTGTCCGAGTTCTACCTCGGCCTGTCCGAGCTCGGCCGGCGCAGCTACCGGGACGTGAAGCACTACAAGCGACGCAAGCGCTGGCTGGCGTGAACAACGAGTGGTCGGCCGCCGCCCGCGACACCCGCCTGCGGGAACACCTGGCCTACGCCTACGCCCGGGCGCCTGCAGTGCGGGCGCTCCTCGACGAGGCGGCGCTCGACCCGAAAACCATGCGCGGGCTGGCAGACCTCGCCGCCCTCCCCGTCACGAGCAAGGACGACCTCCTGCGCCGCCAGGCCGAGGACCCCCCCTTCGGGGGCTTCTGCGCCGTTCCCGTCGAGGACGTCGGCCGGGTCTACGTCTCCCCCGGGCCGATCTACGAACCGGCCGGCGTCTGGGAGAACGCCGACTGGATGCAGGACATCCTGGCCGCCAATGGCGTGCCGCGCCGGGGCCGGGCGCTGATCTCGTTCAGCTATCACCTCGTTCCGGCGGGGTTGGGGCTCGACGACATGTTGCGCCGTTACGGTCTCGCCGTCGTCCCCGCCGGAATCGGCAACACCGACGTCCAGGCACAGGTACTGTGCGATCTCGGCGTCGAGGTCTTCTGCGGCACACCGTCGTTTCTCGTGACCTTGATGGAGCGAGCCGAAGCCAAGGGCTACCGGTGGGGTCAGGAGCTGCGCCTCCGGTACGCGATCATCGGAGCCGAGGCATTCACCACCGCGCTGAAGACCGAGATGGCTCGCCGGGACCTCGCCGTGGTCCAGACCTATGGCACCGCCGACGTGGGCCTGCTCGGCGCCTCGTGCCCGGCCGGGGATGGGTTCCACCTGTCCGACCAGGCGGTGGTCGAGATCGTCGACCCCGACAACGGACAGCCGCTCGACCCCGGTGAGATCGGCGAGGTGGTGGTCACGCCGTTCAGCCCCACCTATCCCCTGGTGAGGTTCGGAACGGGCGACCTCGCAGCGCTCCAGGCCGAACCCTGTCCGTGCGGGCTGGCGTCCCCGGTCCTGTCCCGCCTGGCCGGTCGCGTCGGCGAGGCGGTGAAGGTGCGGGGCATGTTCCTTCACCCCATCCAAGTCGACGCCGCATTGGACGCCATCGATGGCATCGGCCGGTACCAGGTGTCGGTCCGCCGGGCGGGTCTCCGCGACGAGTTGGTCGTCCAGGTCGAGATCGCAGGCGACAACGGCGAAGACGGCCTCCCAGAACTGGTTGAAAAACGAGCCAGGGAGATCTGGCGGGTCCGCCCGGACCGAGTGGAAACCGTGTCCTCCGGGACGCTACCCGAGGGCGGAAAGGTGCTCGTCGACGAGCGGCCCTGGGACGGCTGATCAGACGGGCAGGCCCAGGCCCCGGGCGATCAGCATCCGCTGCACTTCCGAGGTCCCTTCGCCGATCGTGAGGATGCGGGCGTCACGGTAGTGGCGGGCCACATGGGAGTCGTCCATGAAGCCATAGCCGCCATGCAGATGGCTGGCCTTGTAGGCGACCTGGTTGGCCAGTTCCGAAGCCATGAGCTTCGACACGGCGGCTTCGCGCTCGATCGGGCGGCCCGTGTCGAACTTCCAGGCGGCGTCGTAGGTGAGGAGCCGGCAGGTGTCGGTCATGGCCGACAGGTCGGCGATTCCGAAGGCCACCGCCTGGTGTGAGGTGAGCGGCCTGTTGAACGAGTCCCGGGAGGTGGCGAACTCGAGCGTCGCCTCTAGGCAGCCCCGGGCCAGGCCGGCCGCCATGGCCGCGATCGGAATACGGGCCCAGGTGAGGAAGGCCAGTGCTTCGCGGTAGCCGCGACCCTCCTGGCCCAGGAGGTGGTTCGCCGGGATCCGGACGTCATCGAAGTAGAGCGGGTGGGTGTCAGACGAGCGCCACCCCATCTTCGGGTACTTCGGCCCGACGCTGACGCCAGGCGCGTCGAGTGGCACGAGGAAGGCTGAGATCGGTGCCCGCCCGCCGGCGGATCCGCCCTCACGCTCGTGAGCGGCGAAGAGGATCACGTACTTGGAGAACGGGGTGCCGGAATTGGTGATGAACTGCTTGGCCCCGTTGATGATCCAGTCGGAGCCGTTGCGGACTGCACGGGTCCCGATGTTGCCGGCGTCGGATCCGCCGGTGGGCTCGGTCAACCCGAAGGCGCAGAAGGTCTCACCGGTGGCCATGCCGGGGAGGAACTCCGCCCGCAGGTCCTCGTCGGCCAGGTGGTGGAAGAGAACGGCGGAGATGGCTTGGACGTGCACGGTCACGGCCAGGGAGGAGTCGAGCACCGAGAACTCCTCGGCGGCGATGCACATGCTGCGGAGGTCGGCGCCCGACCCGCCGTAAACCTCCGGGACCCGCAGGCCGAAGGCGCCGAGGTTGCCGACCTCTCGGATCAGATCGGGATCGAGTTGCCCTGCGAGATCGCGGCGGACGACGCCGGGCGCAACCACGCGGGTGCAGAACTCGGCGACCGTCTTCTGCCACGCAAGGTGCTCTTCCTCGAAGCACCAGGGGAGGTCGAGCTCTTCAGCCATCGCGCGCCTCCTAGCGGGCAGCGGGAATCTTGACGCCCCCCAGCCCTCAACCTACCATCCACTCGACATTCTACTCCTGAGTCGAACTTGATCCAATCAGTCGATAGCTGAGCACTGGGTCGATTCGGCCGTGGCCGCGGCGATCCTGCACAACGAACTCCACACAGAGACGGAGGAGAGTCTTCATATGGCCGCTCTGGACACCCCGATCGAGCGTCGCACCGTACTCAAAGCCTTTCTCGTAGCCGGGCCAACCCTGACGGTCGGCGTCAGACTCGGTTTGGGGGACAGCGCCGGCGCCTGGCCGACGAAGACCGACGAGACCCCGGACCAGCACGACCTCACCGACCAGATCGTCTATACGCAGGAACCGACGATCTACGACATCAAGTTCGAGATCAGGCCCGACGGCACGGTCCTGGCCGAGTTGCCGAAGATGGACATCGGGCAAGGCATCATGGGCGCCTACGCCATCATGGTGGCGGACCACCTCGACACCGCCTTCGAGATGGTGGATGTGCAGTTGGCGCCGGCGGCGCAGAAGTGGGGGGCGGCCCAGCTCACCGGCGGTTCGAACGCCGTCCGCATCATGTGGGACCCGGTCCGGGTCGTTGCCGCCCAGATGCGGGGTCAGCTCATGCTCGCCGCCTCGATGAGGATGGGCGTTCCGATCACCCGGCTGCGCACCGAGGACGGACACGTTGTCGCCACCAACGGCCAGAAGCTCTCCTACGGCGAGCTCTCCGCCGACGCGGCCAAGCTGCCGCAGGCCAAGGCGGCGATGCCGAAGACAGCCAAGGACTTCAAGATCATCGGCAAGCCGCACGTCAAGTACGGCGCCGACAAGATCGTCCAGGGCAAGTACCCGTACGCCATGGACATCCACGCGTCGAAGGACTACCTGCCGACGGTCGTGGCCATGGCGGCGACCCACGGCGCGACCGTGGTGTCGATCGACGACTCGGCGGCAAAGGCGATCAAGGGCGTCATCGCGATCACGCACGTGCCGGGCCTGCCGGACTTCCTGATCCCCGAGGCGGTGGCGGTCACCGCCGAGACCTTCGGCATCGCCAAGAAGGCCAAGAACGCCCTGAAGATCAAGTGGAGCGCCGGGCCGATGGATCAGCTGTCCGACGCCCAGATCGACGACCTGCTGAACGGGATCATCGATGACATCACCTCGCCGGGTGAGGGGATCGAGGGGACGTTCCGGTTCCCGTACGTCCCGCACTCCCCGATGGAGGAGAACAGCTGCGCCGCCAACTTCACCGGCAACCAGGTGGAGATGTGGGGCGCCTGCCAGATCCCGTGCACCATGCAGCGCAATGTCGCCGCAGACCTCGGCATCCCGGTGGACAACGTCATCTACCACTGCGTTCCGGGCGGCGGCGCCTTCGGTCGCCACCTGTTCCACGACCAGGAGGTCCACGCGGCGCAGGTCTCCAAGCGGATCGGGAAGCCGGTCAAGCTGCAGTGGATGCGCGAGGAGGGCATCAAGCACGGCCGGTGCCGCCCGGTCAGCATTCACAAGGTGAAGGCCGTGATCAGCAACGGGGACGTGGTGGGCTGGGAGCACCGCATGGCCTGCCCGGAGATGGACGTCCGGCACGGCTTCGGTGACGTCGTCTCCGGCTACGTCACCGAGTACAACAACGAAGGCGCCGATCAGGACATCTTCGTCCTGACCCAGAAGCTGGCCTACAAGACGGGCCCGACGTCCATCACCCTGAAGCAGCAGCTGCTGGCCAAGCCCACCGCGGCATGGCGGGTCGTGTACTCCGGACAGGTCGGCGCGGCCAACGAGATCATGATCGACGAGGTGGCCCGGCACCTGGGCAAGGACGAGCTGGACTTCCGGATGAGCATGCTCGAGTCGCCGCGGCACACAGCCGTGCTGGCGAAGTGCGCTGAAGAGGCGCAGTGGGGCCGCCAACTCCCGACCGGGGTGGCGCAGGGCATCGGCATGCACGACGAGTACAAGTCGATCGTCGCCTACATCATGGAGATCGACACGCGCGGCAAGGAACCCCGGATGACCAGGTGCACGATCGCCGTCGACAACGGCTTCTGCGTCAACCCGGAAGGGACCAAGTCGAGCCTGCTGGGGGCGGCCAACGACGGCTTCAGCGTCGTCTTCCGGGCGGGCCTCCACGTCGACAACGGGGCAACCCGGGAAACGAACTTCCACGAGTACAAGTGGGGCCGGATGTTCGACTCGGCACCGCAGATGACCGTCCACATCCTGCCCAATTCCAACGTGATTCCCGGTGGTATCGGCGAGCTGGGCATCCCGGCTGCCTCCGGTGCCGCGGCGAACGCCTGGGCGCGCGCCACGGGCAAGCAGGTGCGGAACTTCCCGATCAACCAGTACGGAGGCTGATGGGCGATGCCGGTGATCACATTCAACCTCAACGGCAACCCGGTTTCGGTCGACGCCGACAACGACGAGGAACTGCTCTGGGTGCTGCGTGACCGTCTCGACGTCAAGGGCCTGAAGTACGGCTGCGGCATGGGCCTCTGCGGCGCCTGCACAAGCCACATCGACGGCGTGGCCCGGCGTACCTGCATCACCGAGGTGGGCAGCGTGGCCGGTCGCAACGTGACCACGATCGACGGCTTGGCGAAGGATGGGAAGCTCCACCCGGTCCAGCAGGCCTGGATCGACAACGACGTTTCCCAGTGCGGCTACTGCCAGGCCGGCCAGATCATGCAGGCCGTGGCGCTCCTCAACCAGAACCCCAAGCCCAGCGACGCCGATATCGACGACGCGATGGGCGGGAACCTATGCCGGTGCGGGACCTACTTCCGCATCCGGTCCGCGATCAAGCAGGTTGCCGGGGTCAGCTGACCCGGTAACAGCTGAGGACACATCGGGGCGGGCTCGGCTCTATCGGGCCCGCCCCTCCTCAGCCCGCGGCGAACGGTCGGGTTTCGACCGAGGAGTCGATAATCTATGAGCGTGGTGGCGCGTGAAGAAGAGGCCGAGCCTGTCGCACTCAGCCGCATCGAGCGCAAGCGACGGCGTCGGGTGAACGAAATTCTGAGGGTGGCGGCGGAGGTGGTCGCCGAACGTGGCTACCAGTCGGCCAGTCTCGACGAGGTGGCCGACCGCCTCGACCTCGCCAAGGCCTCGCTGTACCACTATTTCGACTCCAAGCAGGCGCTGGTGTCCGCGTGCCTCGACACGGCAGCCGGCGAGGTGGAACGCCGACTCGCCGCCATCGCCGCCGAGGGCGGCCGCCCCACCGAAGTGCTCCGGCGCCTGATCATCGAACAGCTGCGATTCACCACCCAGGACTATCCGGAGCTGTCCCGGCTGTACGTGCGACACCTCGAGTGGCCGGCACCACTGCTGGACCAGATTCGCGAGTGGATGGTGCGCCACGACCGGATCTGGAAGGGCGTCATCGAAAAGGGCGTGAAGAGCGGCGAGTTCGCCATGTCGGCGAATCCCGCCATCGTCCGTCACTGCCTGCACGGCGCGCTCAACTTCGTGCCCTTCTGGTACCACCCCGATGGCAAGGTCCCGCCGGACAAGGCCTACGACCACATCGCCGACACGGTGATGTTGATGCTGGGCGTCCGAGGAGACTCTGCGCGGGTCTAACTCAACCCAACCAGCGCTTTCTCCTGCGGTAGGTCTTCAAGTCTCGATAGCTGCGCTTGTCGCCGACGCCGGACAGCCCGAGATAGAACTCGGCGACGTCCTGGTTCTGGGCCAGCTCCGCGGCGGGGCCCTCGAGCACGATCCGGCCGTCTTCCATGACGTAGCCGTGGTGTGCGATGGCGAGGGCGGCTTCGGCGTTCTGCTCGACGATGAGGACCGTCACGCCCTCTTCGCGGTTGAGGCGCGCCACGATCTCGAAGATCTCGTCGACGAGAACCGGGGCGAGTCCGAGGCTCGGCTCGTCGAGCAGCATCGCCTTCGGCCGGGCCATGAGCGCCCGGCCGATGGCGAGCATCTGCTGCTCGCCGCCCGAGAGGTACCCTGCCCGCTGCTTGCGTCGCTCGGCCAGGCGGGGGAAGTAGTCGAAGACCATCTGGAGCGCTTGGCGTCCGGCGCGCGGGCCACCCGCCGTGTGCGCTCCGACGAGGAGGTTGTCCTCGCAACTGAGATGCTCGAACACGCGGCGACCCTCGAGCACCTGGACGACCCCCCGGCCCACGATCTGCGGCGGCGTGAGCCGAGCGATCGCTTCGCCCTGCCAGGAGATCTGGCCCCGGGTGACCTCGCCCCGCTCGGCCGCCAGGAGGCCGGAGACGGCCTTCAGCGTTGTCGTCTTCCCGGCCCCGTTGCCGCCGAGGAGGGCGACGACGGAGCCCTCGGCCACCTGCAGGGAGACGCCCTTGAGGACGAGAGCGACGCGGTTGTAGACGACTTCGACGCCGTCGAGGGCGAGCAAGGCTCCCGAACCCCTAGCCGACTTCGGGTTCGATCCCGGCCAGCTTGGGACCCTCGATGCATGCGGTCACCAGGCTGAAGGCACCGCCCTTGATCCGGTAGACGTTGAGGGCGCGGTTGCCTCCGTGATTCTTGGCGGTGATCGTGGTGGGACAGACGATGCCGTCACCGGTGAAGTTGCTGATCTGCTCGAAGCCCGCCTTGACGTCGGACCCCGTGATCTTGCCGTCGCCGACCTTGGCGTCAGCGTTGCGCAGCGCCTCGGCGATCAGCAGCGCGGCGATCAGGCCGTTGGTGTAGAGCTGATTGTTGCCGGCCGAGGCCGAGAGCTTGATGGTGCCCTTGGTGGCGGCGTCCTTCAGCTTCTTGATCGGTTCAGGGTCCGACGCGGCCAGCTTGCCCATGGCCGTCCCCGTCAGGCCCTCCGCACACTGCGGGCCGGCGCCGTTCAACTCGTTTTCGGAGACGGCCCAGTGCCAGGTGACCAGCTTGGACCCGAGGCCCTCCGCGCATGCCGTCTTCATCACGGCCACTGCCAGGCTGAAGAGAGTGGAATGGAAGACGTAATCCGGGTTCGTCGCCTTCGCCTCGAGGATCTGGGGCTTCACGTCGGCGGCCTTCGCCGGAATGGTCACCTGCTTGACCCAGGTGGCCCCGGCCGCCTCGGACGCCGCCTTGACCGCGGCGCAGTACTCCTGGCCCGGCGGCGGCTCCCACCCGAGGCAGACGATCTTTGGCTTGCCCGTTTTCCCCGCTGCGGTCCACTCGTCGAGCAGGAACTTCACTCCAGCGGCCGCCTGGTGCGGATAGGTCGGCGCACCAGGAAAGGCGTAGGGGAACTTTTCACCGTTCACCGCACTGGCGTTGCCCTGCCCGGGAAAGACGATGGGGATCTGGTCGGTCGCCGACGGTCCGGTCAGCGCGTCGGACAGTGCCGTGCCGGCCACCAAGGCCACGGCCATGCCGTCGGTCTTCAGCTTGCTATAAGCCTCGATGCCCTTGGGCACCTGGTATTCCGATTCGATCTCCTTGAGCTCCACCTTCCGCCCGTTGATGCCGCCGTTGGCGTTGACGTACTGGAACCAGTCGGAGATCGCGTCACCGACGCCAACCCCGGCGCTGGCTACCGGGCCGACCCGAGCGCCGATCATTCCGACCAACACGGTCGGCTTGTCGCTCTTCCCGCCGGACGCGGTCTCATTACCGTCGTCGCCGCAGGCGCCGGCCACCAGTGCCATGGCCAACGCGACCGCCACTGCTGGAAATGTGCGCTTCATCGTTCCCCCTTGTACGAGAAGGGCCAGGTGCGGAAGTACTCCCGGACGTTGTTGAACAGGCCGTGCAGGCCACGAGGCTCGAGCACCAGGAAGACGAGCACGGTGACGCCGAACAGGATCTGCTCGACGTGCACCTGCGTCCCGGGCCCGAACTCGATGCCGAGGTTGGGCAGCCCGTCCCGCAAGAACAACGGGATGAGCGTCACGAAGGCGGCCCCGAGGATCGAACCGGGAATGCTGGCCAGGCCGCCGATCAGGATCATGGCCAGGTACCGGACCGACAGGTCGAGGCCGAACTGCTCGGAAGAGATGAGCCCCACGTAGTACGCGTACAGGCCGCCCGAGAGCCCGGCCAGCGCCGAGGAGCAGAAGAAAGCGGCGAGTTTGTAGCGGAACACCGGGATGCCCATCCCGGCCGCCACGACGTGCTGATCGCGGATGGCCAGGAAGGCGCGCCCGATCCGGGTCCGGAACAGGTTCTCGACGAAGACGACGCACAGCCCCAGCACTCCGGCGATGAAGAGGTATTTGCCCAGCGGGTCGTTGAGGTCGAGCGGGCCGAGCTGGGCGCGGGGGACACTGATGACGCCCTGCACGCCACCCGTCACCTCGCTCCAGTGGAAGAGCAGCCATTCGACGACGAACTGGAAGGCGAGCGTGGCGATGGCGAGGTAGAGGCCTTTGATCCGCAAAGCGGCGAGGCCCACCACCAGCGCCACCGCCCCCGTCAGCAGAGCCGCCGCTGGCAGGGCCACCAGCGGCGAGAGTTCGTAGCGCATGGCCAGGTTGCCGACCGTGTACGCCCCGACGGCGGCGAAAGCGGCGGTGCCGAGCGAGATCTGGCCGGTGAAGCCGGTGAGCACGTTGAGGGCAAGGGCGCCGAGGGCGGCGACGGCGATGGCGGAGAGGTTGCCGAGCCAGTAGTCGGAGGTGAAGAAGGGCACGACGAGGAAGGCAACGACGATGGCCGCCCACGCCGTCATCCGGTTGGAGCGCGTCGGGTGGAGGCCGAACTCCCGGCGGTAGCTGTCGTAGAACCTTCCGGTCTGGGTGGCGACGATCCCCATGCCCTACACCCGCTCGATGTCGGGACGGCCGAAGAGCCCATGGGGTCGGAACATGAGCACCACGAGCAGGAGGATGAGCGGGGCGACCGGCCCGAAGCCGGGCATCGACCGGTTCAGGTAGCCGGTGGTGAGGCTCT
>JAICGL010000053.1 GCA_025923175.1 Acidimicrobiia bacterium | reverse complement strand
GGGACGAGGAACCGTCCGCCGATGATTGCTGCGAGCACCAGCGGCACATTGACGAGGAACACCGAACCCCACCAGAAATGCTCCAGCAGGAAGCCGCTCGCCACGGGCCCGATGGCGGCGCCGGTGCCGGCCAGGCCGGCCCATATGGCGATGGCCTTGGCCCGCTCGTGAGGCGCGAAGACGTTGGTGAGGATGGAAAGCGTCGACGGCATGATGAGGGCGGCGCCGATGCCCATGACTCCCCTGAGGGCGATGAGTTGCCCGACGGAAGAGGCGAAAGCCGCGGCCGTCGAGGCAGCGCCGAAGATCAGCAGGCCGATGGTCAGAGCGCCCTTCCGGCCGAAGCGGTCGCCGAGGGCGCCGGCGGTGAGGAGAAGCCCGGCGAAGACGAGGGCATAGGCGTCGACGACCCACTGCAGCGCGCTATTGCTGGCCTCGAGCTCCCGCACCAGTGTGGGGATGGCGACGTTGAGGACGGTGTTGCCCACCACCACGATGACGAGGCTGAGGCAGAGGACGACCAGCGTCCACCAACGCTTGCCGTGGTCGTATCCCTCTTCCACCATGAGCCGTCCTCCTAACGAGACGATACCGTATCGTCTCGTTTCCAAACCCCCTTGAGTGCGGCACGATTCCTTCCCGCCGTAAGGTTTGACCCTCTTACGCACAGGGAGGGTGAAATGGGCCAGGCGGCGAAGCCGGGCACGGTACCGGTCTTCCCGGAGGTGACCGGGGACTTCTACGACCTGGCGGCATTCCTCCACGACGAGGACCGGTTGCTGCTCGGGCAGGTGCGGGACTTCATGGAGAAGCACGTGGCGCCCGTCATCAACATCTACTGGGGCAAGGCCGAGTTCCCCTTCGAGGTGCTGCCGGCGATGGCCGAACTGGGGATCGCCGGACTCGCCTACTCCGGATACGGCTGCCCCGGGCGGAGCTTCCTGGCCGACGGCTTCGTGGCGATGGAGCTGGCCCGCATCGACCCGTCGATGGCCACGTTCATGGGCGTCCACGGCGGGCTGGCGATGGGATCCATCTACCTGTGCGGCTCCGAGGAACAGAAGGAGCAGTGGCTCCCCCCAATGGCCCGCATGGAGAAGATCGGCGCCTTCGGCCTGACCGAGCCCGATGTCGGCTCGGGCGCCGCGGGCGGTCTGACGACGACCGCCAAGCAGGATGGCGACACCTGGGTCCTCAACGGGATGAAGAAGTGGATCGGCAACGCAACCTTTGCCGACGTCACCGTGATCTGGGCCCGCGACGTCGACGACGGCAACGTGAAGGGCTTCCTCGTCGAGAAGGACACCCCGGGCTTCACGACGGAGAAAATGGAGCACAAGATCGCCCTCCGGGCGGTGCAGAACGCCATCATCACCCTCGACGGCGTTCGGGTACCGGAGCCCATGCGCCTCCAGCGGGCCTCGTCGTTCCGTGACACGGCGAACGTGCTGCGCATGACCCGGGCCAGCGTGGCCTGGCAGGCGGTCGGCTGCGGGCGTGGCGCCTACGAACACGCGCTGCGGTACTCCACCAAGCGCCAGCAGTTCGGCCGTCCGATCGGCGGGTTCCAGCTCGTGCAGGACCAGCTCGTCCGCATGCTGGGCAACGTGACCACGTCGCTGTGCATGGTCACCCGCCTGTCGCAACTGCAGGACGCCGGCGTCATGACCGACGAGCAGGCCAGCCTGGCCAAGGCCGTCTGCACGGTCAAGGCGCGAGAGACAGTTGGCCTGGCTCGTGAGTTGTTGGGCGGCAACGGAATTCTGCTGGAGGAGAACGTCGGGCGCTTCGTCGCTGACGCCGAGGCGATCTACTCGTACGAGGGCACCCGGGAGATCAACACACTCATCGTCGGACGGGCCATCACCGGGCTCAGCGCGTTCGTGTAGCCGCATGCATCGCTGGTTCGTGTGTTTCGTGGCAGCCGTCCTCCTGGGAGCGGGCTGCCGCGACAGCGGCGACAGCAATCGGGAGGAGACGGGGCAGGCATCGACGACAGCCTCTGCCCCCACGTCCACCGCGCCATCGAATGCCGTCGAGCGCTTCCCCGTGCCTGCCGGGTCGGCACCGCACGATGTGGCACCGGCGCCCGATGGGTCGGTGTGGTACACGGCGCAGCGAACCGGGAAGCTCGGGCGCTTCGACCCGGCGACCAGTGGCATCACCGAAGTACCGCTCGGGATGGGTTCCGCGCCGCACGGTGTGATCGTGGGGCCGGACGGCCATGCATGGGTGACCGATTCGGGGCTCAACGCCATCGTGCGGGTCGACGGGAAGACCAACGAGGTCAAGCGGTTCCCACTGCCTGCAGGGAACGCCGGCGCCAACCTCAACACAGCCGCCTTCGACAAGCGAGGGATCCTGTGGTTCACCGGGCAGTCCGGCGTGTACGGGCGACTCGACCCGGCCAGCGGCGAGATGGCCGTGTACGACGCCCCCGAGGGCAGAGGGCCCTACGGGATCACCGCCACGCCGGACGGCACGGTGTGGTACGCCTCACTGGCCGGCAGCCACATCGCCCGGGTTGACCCGGTATCCGGTAAGGCGACCATCGTCGAACCGCCGACGGCCGAGCAGGGAGCGCGCCGCATCTGGACCGACTCGCTCGGTCGGCTGTGGGTCAGCGAATGGAACGCCGGCCAGGTCGCGGTGCACGATCCGGTTGCCGGAACCTGGGCGGAGTACCGCCTCCGCGGTGGCAATCCACAGGCCTACGCGGTCTACGTCGACGACCGCGATGTCGTCTGGCTCTCCGACTTCGGCGCCAACGCACTGGTCCGCTTCGATCCACCGACGAAGGCGTTGACCTCGTTTCCGTTGCCCAGCAACCCGAGCAATGTCCGCCAGATCCTCGGCCGGCCCGGCGAAGTGTGGGGCGCGGAGTCTGCGGCGGACGCTCTGGTGCGGATCAAGACAGGTTGAGAACCGCGCCGGCGTAGGTCATCGCACCGTCCTCGACGAAAGCTCCGCCTCCAGTCGCCGGGCGTGGCCCGTGGCCCCGATCTGGCTGTAGAGCCGCAGCGCCTCCTCCATCTCCTTCTCGTCATCATCGAGTCGGGCGAGTTCCTCGCGGATGAAGGGCGCGTAGCTATGCGCTCCGGTTTCGCGAACCAGGTCGAGGGCTGAATTGAGGTCGGCGCGCACGACGACCTCGGCTGCGCCGGCGGCCCGCAGCGTCTGGGCTCGAATGAGAAGGGCGTGGCATTCAACGACCTCGGCACCTTGCCGCCTGGCCACTGCCACCGCCTCGGCGGCGGCACGTTCGGCACCGGCGAGGTCCCCAACCGCGAGGCGGGCGCAAGCCAGTTGGTTGAGATGCTCACCTTCGAACTGGAGGCCACCACGCGCAGCCCGACACTCAGTCAGAGCGCGGTCGCAGGCGGCGATCGCCTCGACCGGACGGGCGGCCGCCATCGTCGCGAGCGCCTGTCCCCTAAGCGCGCACGCGAGCAAAAAACTGTTGTTGGTCTCCTCCGCGAGGCGCACCGCTTCGGCGGCGCGGGTGAGGCTGTCATCAGGCTCACCGGTCAGCCAGCTGAGCCAGGGAGAAAGGGCCAGGGCAAAGCCGAGCGCCTCCGGCGACTCGGACCGCGAGCGGGCTACGGCGACGGCTCGCTCGACTGTGTGGACAGCCTCGGCGAGGTTCCCACTTCGTGATAGGAGCCAGCCTCGCAGGGCGAGGGTGAGACCCAGGAGGTCAAAGCCGATCAACGCCGATCCGACACCGGGATTCTCCGCCAGAAGGTTGAGCACTTCGGTGGTCAGCTCCACGCCCTCGGTCAGGGGACCTGCATACGGGTAGGCACCCGAGGCGGCACAGAAGCAGGTGGCCTTGAGGTCGGCGTCGTCGGTTTCACGGGACCGCTCGATGGCCTCGCGATACAGCGCTCGGCCGCCGCTCAGGTCGCCGGACATGCACCTGGCGGTTCCGCAGGCGACAGCCATCATGACGGCGAGGCGAGGATCGCCCAACCGGTGGGCCAGATCCCGTCCTTCCGTCTCAAGGCGTGCGGCCTCTTCGGCGGTCATTCCGCGCCGCGCTCCGAAGCGGAGAAGTCGAATACGGATCTGGATGCCGAGCTGAAGGGACTCCGGCGTCTGCGCGACCGGTTCGAGAAGGCCTGTGGCGGCCTGCCAGCGGCGCACGGCCTCGGAGAGATCGCTGCGGACTGCCCAGTTCCCCGCCCGCAGACTCCAATCAGCCGCTTCGAAGGGGCGGGCGGCTCGTTCCCAGTGCCAGGCCACCACAGCAGCAATCTCGTCGAGACGGTCAGTCTCCATGTTGGTAAGCGCTTCGGCCACGGCGGCATGGAGCCGGCGGCGACGTTGACCAAGGAGGGACTCGTAGGCGACCTCCTGCGTGAGCGGATGCCAGAACCGGTACTCCCTCGATGGATCATCACCCGTCTCTTGCAGGAGTTCGGCCCCGCACAGCGCAGACAGAGCATCGTCCAACTCATCCGCTGGTATCGCCGTCACGCGACTGAGCACGACCCTGTCGAACGTCCGGCCGATGACGGAGGCTGTCTCGAGAACGGCCTTCTGCTTCACGGACAGTCGGTCGATACGGGCGGCGAGGACGGCCTGCACGCTCGGCGGGACGCGGATCTCGTGAAGAGAACGGGTGAGCCGATAGTTGCCCCGGCTGCCCGCCAACGTGCCGTCCTCGATGAGGCCCCGAACCACCTCCTCCACGAAGAACGGATTCCCACCCGTTCGCTCCAGGACGAACGACACCAGCGGCGCCATCGACAGGTCGACACCGAGGAGCCCGCCCAGCAGCTCGCCAATCGCGTGTTCCGGCAAGGGCGAAAGAGGCAGCTGGCGGTAGTAGGAGTGGCGCATCCAGCGGGCCGAAAACTCGGGGCGAAAGTTGGTCACGACCAGGGTGCGTGAGCCGGGGTACGACTCGATCAGCCGCTCGAGAAACGCTTCGCTCTGCGGATCGAACCAGTGGAGATCCTCGAACACCAGCACGAGCGTCTCGCGTTCGCTGCGCCGGACCGTGATGCGCCGGACAGCGTCAAAGAGGCGGCGCATCCGGACCTCAGGCGCCATCGCCGGAACCGGGCGGTCGGGATCGGGAACCTCGAGGAAGTCGAACATCAGCGGCAACGTGTCTTCGAGACCGGGATCGAGCTCCAACAGGCGATCGGTCACCTTCTGCCGTGCAGCCGGCGCGTCGTCCCCGTCGCCGATCCCGAAGTACTCGCGTTGGAACGCCAGCATCGGAAGGAGCGGAACCTCCTTGCCGTGCGAGACGCCGCCCGCCCGTCGCACGGTGATGCCCCGCTCCCCGACCGACCGGGCGAACTCGTCGCACAGCCGGCTCTTCCCCACACCGGCCTCCCCGACCACGCCGACCACCTGAAACTGCCCCTCGCACGCCATGTTGACGGCAACGTCCAGCACGGCGAGCTCCTCGCCCCGGCCTACCAAGCGCGACGCCCCGACTGTCCGCCGCAACGACGAAGCAACCGGCGATCCAAGGGCGAAGACCTGTAGCGGCGCACCGACCCCCTTCACGGACCGGCCACCCAGGCCCTGGAGACGAAACCAGCCCTCCACCAGCCGGGCCGTGTACTCGGTGAGATACGCGGTCCCCGGCTCGGCCATCGCCTCCATCCGTTGCGCAAGACCCACGGTGTGGCCCAACGCCGTCGGATCCAGGGTCATGTCGTCGCCGACCCGGCCGACTACCACCTCTCCCGAGTTGAGCCCGAGCCGCACCTGCAACTCGACGCCCTCATCGCGGCGCAGCTCCGCGGAATACGCCGCGATCGCCTTCGTGAGATGCCATGCGGCGTGGCAGGCCCGCCGCGCATGATCCTCCTGCGCCACCGGCGCCCCGAACAGCGCCATGATCCCGTCCCCGGTGAACTTGTCCACCGTCCCCCCGAACCGGCGCACCCCCTCGGCCAGGATCGACACGAACCGGCCCATGATCTGTGCCCACACCTCGGCGTCGAGACGCTCTTGCAGGTCCATCGACCCGGCCACATCGGCAAACAGGACCGTGATCTGTTTCTTCTCGCCCGGGACGGCGACCGCTTCGGGCGATGGCGCCCGTGTCGCCGACGGGTTGAACGATGTCCCGCAGTGGCCGCAGAACCGTCCTCCCAGCTCGGCCGGCGCGCCGCACGCCGGACAGACAGCCGCCAGCGGTGCGCCGCACTGCGTGCAGAACCTGAGGTCTTCACGGTTCTCATGTCCGCAGCCCGAACAGGTGGTACTCATTGGAGGAGGGCGACCGCGTCCCGCTCGACCTTGCCGAGCCCGAGCTCGCGGGCGCTGGCGAGGGCCTGGCCAAGCAACTCTCGGGCCTTGGCGTCGTCGTTGGGTTGGCGGCGGGTCAGTAGCACCCGGGCCCACTCCAGCCGGGTGCGGGCAAGAGAACACTGCGTCCCGAGGCGTTCATGGGTCGTGGCGGCGGCGGCGAAGCGGACGTCGGCTTCGTCGAAGCGCCCGAGTGTGCCGTCAAGGATGCCGAGGTAGTGGGTAACGGCACCGAACCACATAAGGCTATGGCCGATGTTCAGGTGTTCGTAGGGAGCCAGGATTTCGTACAGGGCAGCCGCCTGGTCCGTGTCCTTCAGCTGGTCGCAGACGGAAACGGCCACCGCCATGGTCGAAGAGAAGGCATTGTCTCTCGGGATATGGCGCCAGCCACGGGCAACAACCCCATTGAAGGCGGACGCCGCTTCGTCGCTTCGTCCCCGCTCGCAGCGGTGGAGGGCGAGCATGAGCTGAAACAGCGGGACGGGCAGCCGCTCGGCGAAGTTGGCCAGCCGCGTCCCGAGGTCGTCGTCCATGCGACCCTGCTCATAGCGGAGGATGAAAAGCTGGACGGTGAAGAACGCCGACGCGTCCGGCTGGCCGCCCTGCTCGCCGAAGGCGAGGCCCGACCGTGAAGACTGCTCGGCGTCGTCGAGCCTGCCGGCCGCCAGGAACCTAGTGGACCGCAGGAAGGCGACGAGGGAACGGACGAAGGGTTGTCCAAGCTCGTCGGCCAGCCGCTCCATGCTGACTTGAAGGCGGTCGGCGTCTTCGAGGTTTCCGACCTCGAAGAGCGAAGACCATCGGCGAAACATCGCCCAGAAGGTCGCCTGGGGGTCACCGATCCCTTCGGCGAGCGCGACCGCCTCGGCGGTGAGATCGAGTCGTTCAGCGACTGTGCTGAGGTCCCAGATGGCCGACGCCTTGGCGGTGAGGACGAAGGCCAGGACGGCAGGGTCACCCAGATCCCGCGCCAACGCGATCGCCTGATCGCACAGCACTCTGCGCCGGTCGAGCTCAACCGACCAGGTGAGTTCCATGGCCAGGTGGGCCAGAAGGCGCGCCTTGTGGTGATCGTATTGATCCCCGATTGCCTCCAAGGCGGCTTCGATGCAGGCCACCCGGTCAGCGTCGACGACCCCGGCGCTGCTGAAGGTTCCCCTGCAGTTGGCCAGCGCGGCCCTGGCCATGCTCTCCGGGTCCGACCGCTTCTGGGCCAGCCGGACGGCGTCGAGGAGGTGTTCCCGGTAGGCGGGCTCACCGGCCCGCCGCTCTGCCTCTCCCAGTGAGATCAGCAGCTGCAGGCGGCTCGCTTCGTCGGCAGACTCCTGGCTCAGGCCGAGGATTTCGAGGGCGGAACGGAAGTAGACCACCGACTCGTCATACGCCAACTGCGCCAGGGCCCGGTCGCCGGCCCGAGTGGCGTACTCGATCGCCTTGGCGGCCTCAGCCGCCGGGGCGGCGGCTTGCGCCCAATGATGGGCGAGTGCAGGAAGGTAGTCATCGAGGGCGCCGGCGTGAACCACCTCGATGGCCTCCGCCACCTTGCGGTGGAGCACGCCCCGGCGGGCGGCCGTCAGTTCGTCGTAGAGGGTCGCCCGAACCAGAGCGTGACCGAATCGGTACCGGGGAACCGGTGCTGACACCTCGGAGACCAGCCGCGCGCTGACCGCTTCGTCGAGGGCAGAGAGGAGAAGGTCTTCGTCGACATCCCCCGCCGCCCGAACCAGCTCCGCCTCGAACTCGAGACCCACCACTGCGGCCACCGCCAACGCACGGTTGGCTGGCTCCGAGAGGCGGGACAGGCGACGGCCGACGACGTCGCGGACCCCTTCCGGGATGCCCAGCTCCTCCACCGGAACGGTTGCCACCCAGCGGTGCTGGCGGCGCTCGATGCGTCCCGTTTCGCTCAGATGACGGATCACCTCGGCGACGAAGAACGGATTGCCCTCGGTTTCCTCCCAGACCGCCCGGACGAACGCCACGCCCTCCTCGTCGGCGAGATCATGACCAGCGGCCGCCTCGATGAAGGCGCCCACCCCGGCCCGGTCGAGCCCGCCGACGGAGAACCGCTCTACTCCGCCGGCCCGGCGAAGATCCGCCAACAGGTCCGTCAGTGGATGGGCACGGCCGATGTCGGTGTCGCGGTACGTCGCCACCACCAGAAGACGGAGCGACTCGGGCGAGCGAAGCACGTGGCGGAGCAGCAGCAGCGTCGGCTTGGCCGCCCACTGGAGGTCGTCCAAGATGACCAGAACAAGCTCTTCAGCGGTGACGGAAGCCAGCCAGGCGGCCACGGCGTCGAAGAGCCGGTACCGTTCTGTCTCCGGATCAGATTGCAATGGCGGCGGCAGGTCCGGCACCCACTGGGTGAGTTCCGGCACGAGGCGGGCCAACTCCCCGCCGTAACGACCCAGCCGCTCCCTCAGGTTCTGGGGGGAGGTGTGGTCGGCAAAGTGCCGAAGCGCCTCCACGAAGGGTTGGTAAGGGACCCCGAGGTCTTCGTCACAGCGTCCCGCCAGGACAACACCGCCCTGCTCGTGGACCCGCCGCGCGACTTCGGCTGCGAGACGCGTCTTTCCGACTCCTGGCTCTCCGGCCAAGAGCGCAACGCGCCGCTCCCCCGCCGCCGCCTCTTTCCACAACTGACCGAGCCGTTCCAGTTCGGCGTCGCGGCCGACGAAGATGCGGCCCACGTCGGTCAACAGTGCGGGCATGGGAATGGCCGACGCCGCCGCCGGTTCCCATTCGATCCGCAGGGCCGGCACCGGAGCGGCCAGACCTTTGAGCTCCAGGCTTCCCACCGGAATGAACGACGATGCACCCTGCGCCCCACCCAGCCACCGGACGACCTCCGAGGCCAGAATCTCTCCGCCGACCGCCTCGCTGCAGAGTCGCGACGCCTCGATGACCGGCGTGCCGTGCACGTCGTCATCCTCGGAAGCGACGTCACCGGCCGACAGACCAACCCGAACAGCGACAGGCACCGGTGCTTTGCCAGACCGATTGAGCCGGTCGATGGCCTGCTGGATCGCCACCGCCGCCGCCACCGCGTCCGCCGCCCCGCCGAAGGCGGCCATGATTCCATCGCCCAGGCCCTTGACCACCCGTCCGTGATTGGCCTCGACCGCCTGGGCCAGGAGCTGATCATGCGTGCGGCGCAGCTCGTCGGCCGCCTCCTCGCCCAGCCGGCCCCGCAGCTCGGTCGACCCGACCAGGTCGGTGAAAAGGATGGTGGCGGTGGCGCGGCCCATCAGCGCACCCGTCGACGATCGCCGATGGGCGACGCCCTGTCCGGGCGGCGTCGACCAGACCGACAGGCGTGGCGCCTCTCCCTCACCGTCCCCGATCGTAGGGACCCGGCCGCCTCCACTCCACCGGCTGTGTCGCTACGACGACACAGCCAACGACGTAGTGAGCACGCAACGCGCTCCGACGGGCCCGTAGCGTTCCGCTGCCCGTTTGAATGTCATCGGCGGTGAGGACGGAAGTCGTCATCAACCCGCGACCCGCTCGTTGTACGGGTGCGGTCCAAGATCCGACTGAGAGAGCGTTCGTCGCACTCGGACGGGAGGGCAGATGACCAGGGGTCAGGCGCTGCAGATCCGATCGCTGGAGGGGCGCTGCGTCTGCGTCGCCCTGCGGGACGGCTCCCGGATCGACGACTGCGAGCTGGTGTCCTGCGGGCGCGCAGCACTGAGCAGTGTGTGGCTCTACAGCAACGGTTCCGACCGCTTCGTCGACCTGGGCGACGTTGTCGACCTCTGGGAATCGGAACCGCTTCGAGTGGGAGGAACGAACCGCTAGCCACCTGGGATGGTGGCGCGCGATCGGCCTCTGGAGAACCGGGTTCGCTGCTCGTCAGGGCAACGAAGGCTCGGCCAGGGGAGCGGGGGTGTCGTCAACGAAGGCCTTGAGGATCGCCGAGTGCTCGGGCGTCGTCAGGGCCTCGTTGCTCACGAGGAGCCAGCCGTCGCCGTCCAGGGCCAGCAAGCCGGGCGAGTCGTACGGGATCTCCTGGCGGGCGTTAGCTTCCTTCGACGGGAAGCGCCGTTGCTCGCTGCCGTCCGGGTTGAGGACGAGCACCTGGTTGGCCAGCAACAAGCTGGCGTAGAGCTTGCCCGAGGAGCCGAAGGCGATGCCGGCGGGACAGGAGTCGGGTGACCGGAAGACCTCCGTCATGTGCGAGGCGGTCGGGCGGTCGATGGGGATGCGGTAGATCACGCCCTCTGTTGGGTGATGGGGCGAGGAGGACAGGCAGAGGGAGAAGTACAGGTCTCGCCCGTTGGGGGCCAGCGTGGTGGCCGCCGTCCCGAAGCCGGCGCCTTGAAGCTTCGGGTCGACAAACCACAGTGCCGCCTCGCCACCACCGGGGGGGACCTGCCAGATGGCGGGAAGGGTGATGTCGGGGAGATAGGCGTTGCCGGCGGCGTCGAATGTGATGTCGACCGGCATCGACGGCCCCGCCGGCCAGGGGACCTGGATTGCGCCTTTGCCGTGGCCGGGGATGGTCGCGTACTCCTCCACCCCCCGCCGTCCGTCGGCGCTGGCCGAGGTGGTGCGCAGGACGCGACCGTTCATGTCGACGGCGTAGAGACGGCCTTGCGCATCGCGGGCCATCCCTCGGAGCCCCATCACCGCCGGCGCGGTGCGCTGGACGGTGAAGGTGTGACCGGTCTTCCCGGCTCCGGTGCGCCGGTCATGCGCCCACACCGGCCACCGGTCGACGTCGGCGTCCCCGAAACCGAGGGTCCCCACCCAGACCGTGTCCCCGTCCACCACGATCCCGCCGCCCGAACCGGGGATCGGGACGCGGGTGAACACCCTGGTCTCATCCAACGCAGGACGAGACACTTCACCGGACGCCCGGGGAAGGACCCCGGAGATCAACGGAGAGACAGCGAAAGCAGCACCCAGCGCGATGAGCCCGCTTCGATAGATGACGCGCCTGGCTCGTGTTCCCATCACGGCCCCCTTCCGGGTCCGCATCCCCGAGAGATCGGACACCTCCGGTTCGGACGCGCCGATCACCCGTGCGGCCACCCGAAGATAGGGCGGAGCGCGAGGTCACGTCCGTGTCGCCCACGACACACCCGGCGTGAAGCAGACGATCTTGAGAGACCCCGACTGCGGAAGGAGGCCTGCGGTGTAGTTGTCCGCGCTTGTTCTGCTTGACTGCTGACTTGATGTAGCGAAAGGTGAGAGCCTCAAGACGTTCAAAGGCGAAGCTCGTGACCGGCGCGTGCGGGCGATCGATCCCGAAGAGAGTTGCACCGCCGCCAGCACGAAGCGCAGACCTTCCGTCATTGGCGTACAAGTCTGGGGATGGTCGCCTTTGCCGGTGAGCTCCCGCCCGAGATCGGCATCCCCATCGCCAGCCGCCTTGAAAGCTCGACCCGACTTTGGCCGGCGCTAGGGGTCCGTGGGCAGCGGCGGCGGTGAGGCCGGGTCGGGGCGGGGTCGTGTGGGGCGGGGGATGGCGAGCCAGGTGAAGAGACCGGCACCGGCGAGCATGGTGGTGGCGACGGCCATGCGGCCGCGGGCTCGCAGGCGGCATCGGTTGCCGAGGGTGGCGACGCCCTCCTCGCGGAGCTTGCCGGTTCCGCCGGTCATCACCCAGAGGGTGAACCGTTGGGCGGGCGGGGCGATGCGGGCGGAGCGCCAGGGGGCCTTGCAGGTGGCGTAGGCCCGGGCGCCGTCCGACAGCGTGGCCTTCGTGCCAAAGGATCGGGTCGCCAGACGGCCGGCGAGGAGCAGGAGCACAACGGCGACGACGACCAGCCACCGCCGCGCCGTGGGTGTGGCCGCCCATTGCGGTCGCTTCACGCCGGTCGCGGGCCGGGCTCAGGAACTGGTAGGTAAGGCTTCATCGAGCAGCCGGTTCAGGACTTGAGGGTTGCCGCGGCCTTTCATCTCGGCCATGACTTTGCCCATGAAGAAGCCGCGGAGTT
>JAICGL010000052.1 GCA_025923175.1 Acidimicrobiia bacterium | reverse complement strand
GTCGGCCTGGTTCGCCTCCAACGCCGACGCCGTCCTGGTGAGTGCCGTCATCGGCGAGAAGAAGGTCGGGGACTCGATCGACGAGGCGGTGATCCTCGGGCAGGACATGCTGCGGGAGGCGGGTTACTTCCTGCCCGACGTGCACAAGACGTCGATCCTGCTGTGGGACATGCGCTACGCCGGGCCCCGGGAGGCCGTCTTCCACGCCCTGGTGCGCAAGAACCTGGGCTGCACACACCACATGTTCGGCCGGGACCACGCCGGCGTCGGGAAGTACTACGACCCCTACGCCGCTCACCGGATCTTCGAGGAAATCCCCGACATCGGCATCAAACCGGTGTTGACTCTCGAGTGGTTCTACTGCCCGCGCTGCGGCCCCGGCTACGAGCGGCTGTGCGGCCACCAGGACCAGAAGGACCCGATCAGCGGGACGTGGATCCGCGGGCTGATCGCCGAAGGCGGCCAGCCCGACCAGCAGAAGTTCCGCACCGAAGTGTTCGACGCGATGGTCGAAGCCGGCCAGACCTACGGCAACGGCTCTCCGTTCGTGTCGGAGGAGTACCTGACCGACCGCAATCCGGTTCTCGTCGTTCCGCCGATGGCGGCTACCTAGGGGGGCAAGCGCAGTGCCGACTTTCGTCCATGTCGACAAGTGCGACGGGTGCCGGGCGCTGGCCCAGCCCGCCTGCATGTACATCTGCCCGAACGACCTGATGTCGCTCGACGTCAGCATTGGCAAGGGCTTCAACCAGGAACCGGATCTGTGCTGGGAGTGCTACTCCTGCGTCAAGACCTGCCCCCAGGGCGCCATCGAGATGCGGGGTTACGCCGACGTGATGCCGATGGGCTCCCGGGTCACCCCGCTGCGGGGCACCGACTCGATCATGTGGGCCATCCAGTACCGCAACGGCGAGGTCAAGCGGTTCAAGTACCCGATTCGCACCACGCCCTGGGGCTCTATCGACTCGACGCTGGGTGAGCCCGCTCCGCCAGACGAGGGGTTCCGCAGCCAGGAGCTGTTCGGCGAGCCCAAGCAGCTGCACATCGAAGCCCTGCCCGTTCTCACCGCCTGACCCGAAAGGACTTCGCAATGTCGTTCGAACCTGCGGTCGAGCACGTCGAATGCGACGTCCTCATCGTCGGCGGTGGCATGGCCGGCTGCGGCGCTGCCTGGGAAGCCGCCAACTGGGCCCGCGACCGGGGCCTGCGGGTCTGCCTGGTCGACAAGGCCGCCATCGACCGGTCCGGCGCCGTGGCCATGGGCCTCTCGGCCATCAACATGTACATGGGCATGCAGTGGGGCGAGAACACGCCGGAGGACTTTGTCCGCTACGTGCGCCAGGACCTCATGGGCCTCTCCCGCGAAGACCTGGTCTACGACCTCGCCCGCCACGTCGACTCCTCCGTCCACATGTTCGAGGAGTGGGGCCTCCCGTTCTTCAAGAACGAGGACGGCCGCTACAAGCGTGAGGGCCGCTGGCAGGTCATGATCCACGGCGAGTCCTACAAGCCGATCGTGGCCGAGGCCGCCCGCAACGCCATCGGCGAGGAGAACGTCTACGAACGGGTCTTCGTCGCCCACCCGCTGCTCGACGCCGACGACCCGACGCGCATCGCCCGTGTGGTCGGCTTCTCGGTGCGGGACTACAAGGTCATCGTCTTCAAGGCCAAGGCCGTCATCAGCTGCGGCGGCGGTGCAACCGGCGTGTACCGGCCCCGGGCGCAGGGCGAGGGCCTGGGCCGAATCTGGTACGCACCCTGGAACACAGGGTCGTCGTACGCCCTCGAGATCCGGTCCGGGGCGAAGATGACCCAGATGGAGCACCGCCTGGTGGTGGCCCGCTTCAAGGACGGCTACGGCCCGGTCGGCATGTGGTTCCTGCTGTTCAAGTGCCAGTCCAAGAACGCCCTCGGCGAGATCATCGAACAAACGAGGGCCCACGAGCTGGAAGAGTGGGCGCCGTACGGGACGGCCAAGCCGGTGCCGACCCCGCTGCGGAACCACCTGATGCTCAACGACATCAAGGACGGGCGTGGCCCGCACTACATGATGACGGACGAAGCGCTGCAGCGGATGTTCGTCGAAGCGCAGCAGGACCCGAAGAAGATCGCCGAGATCGAGTCCGACGCCTGGGAAGACTTCCTGGACATGACGATGTCCCAGGCGCACATCTGGGCGTCCCAGAACATCGACCCGGCCAAGACACCGTCCGAGCTCATCCTGACCGAGCCCTACCTGATGGGTTCGCACGCCTCGGCGACCGGCGCCTGGTGCTCGGGGCCCGAGGACGCCGCCCCCGAGGGCTACTTCTGGGGCTACAACCGGATGACCACGGTCAAGGGTCTCTTCGCCGCCGGAGACGCCTGCGGTGCGTCGGCGCACAAGTTCTCCTCCGGGAGCTACACGGAGGGCCGCCTGGCCGGCAAGGCGGCGGTGCAGTACGTGATCGACAACACCGACGTCCGCCACGACGAGGGCGCGGTAACCGACACCATCCGGGAGATCTACCGCCCGTTTAACGTCTACGGCGAACACCAGCACGAGACGAGCCGGCCGGAGCTCAACGCCCACTACATCCTGCCCAAGATGGCGCTGCACCGGATCCAGAAGATCATGGACGAGTACGGCGGCGGGCCCGGCAACTACTACATGACCAACGGCCCCACCCTGAACCGGGGCCTCGAGCTTATGCAGATGTTCCGGGAGGACGCCCAGAACCTCGCCGCCCGCGATCTCCACGACCTGCTGCGCTGCTGGGAGGTCTGGGACCGGATCGACTCGGCAGAAGCCTGCCTGCGGCACATGCTCTTCCGGGAGGAGACGCGCTGGCCGGGCTACTACTACCGGGGCGACTTCCCCAAGCTCGACGAGGAGAACTGGAAGGTCTTCGTCAACTCGCGGCGTGATCCGAAGAGCGGTGAGTGGGAACTCGAGAAGGTGCCGTTCGCTACGAAGATTTCCTAAAGACGGGAAATGGAAGGAAGCAGCGGTAACGGGAACGGGAGGGGGCCGGCGGCCGCCGCCGTATCCACGGGGATCACTTCAGCCCCCGGTAGGGAACGGGGGATTCTCGTGGTCGGCGGCGGCATGGCCGGGATCAGCGCCGCCATCGAGGCGGCCGAGGCGGGCAGCGACGTCTACGTCGTTGAGCAGGGGCCTTCGCTGGGAGGCCGTGTCGCCCAGATGCACCAGTACTTCCCGAAGCTCTGCCCGCCGTACTGCGGGCTCGAGATCAACTTCCGCCGTATCCGGTCGGATCACCGTCACTTCAAGGTCTTCACCCAGGCCACCCTCGAGAACGTGTCGGGGGTGGCGGGCGACTACGAGGTGACGATCCGGCTCGCCCCCCGCTATGTGATCTCCGAACGCTGCATCGCCTGCAACCGCTGTGCAGAGGTGTGCCCGGTGGAGCGGCCCAACGCCTTCAACTACGGGCTCGACACCACCAAGGCCGCCTACCTGCCGAACCCGATGGCCTTCCCGATGAAGTACGTCATCGACGGCGCCGCCTGTGTCGGCTCGGCCTGCTCGGCCTGCGTCGAGGCCTGCCCCACCGATGCCATCGACCTGCAGATGCAGCCCAAGTCCGTCACGGTGAAGGTCGGGGCCATCGTCCTGGCGACGGGCTGGAAGCCGTACGACGCCAACAACCTGACGATCCTCGGCTACGCGGAGCACCGCGACGTCGTGAGCAACGTCCAGTTCGAGCGGCTGGCGGCGGTGGACGGGCCGACATGCGGCCGCATCGTGCGCCCGAGCGACGGACGGGAGGCGAAGCGGGTGGCGTTCGTGCAGTGCGCCGGCTCTCGCGACGTTAACCACCTGCCGTACTGCTCGTCGATCTGCTGCCTCAGCTCGATCAAAGAGGCGACGTACGTCCGGTCGCAGTATCCCGACTCCGAGGTCTTCGTCTTCTACATCGACATCCGGGCCCCGGGCCGGAACGAGGACTTCTACCACCGGATCCGCGCCGACGAAGGCGTGCACTTCATCAAGGGCAAGGTGGCGAAGGTGTTCGCCGATCCCGCTGGCAGCGGTGACCTGATCGTCGAGGCCGACGAGATGCTGTCCGGTGCGAAGCGGCAGGTACCCGTCGACATGGTGGTCCTGGCGACCGGGATGCAGCCGTCGCTGGCGGGCGCTGCGCCGATCCCCGGCCTGCCGGTGGAGTTCGACGAGCACGGCTTCGCCCTCGAGAACCGGGCCGCCGGCATCTTCGTGGCCGGCGTCGCCCACCGGCCGTCCGATGTCGTGACGACCGTGCGCGACGCCACCGGCGCAGCCCTGAAAGCGATCCACACCACGGTGCAGGCATGAGCGAGCAGCCGCCCCCCGAAGGCCAGGAACCGGAAGGCGACTGGCAGCCGCCCCCGCCCCCGGGCAAGGGCACACCGACCAACGAGGACGCGTCCCGCCCGGTGGCAGCCGGGGACTGGGCTCCGCCCGCACCTCCGGGCAAGGGTGGAGCGGCCACTCCCCCGGCGAGCACACCGGCACCGCCAGCTTCCACCCCGCCCGCTGCCGGCCAACCTCCAGCCTCTGCCCAACCGGCCTGGACGCCGCCCGGTGCCCCGCCGGCGAGCACTCAGCCCTCCGCCCCGGCCGAGCCCGCCTGGACGCCGCCAGGTGCCCCACCGGCAGGCGCACAGCCCTCCGCACCGGCCCAGCCGGCCTGGACGCCGCCAGGTGCCCCACCGGCAGGCGCACAGCCCTCCGCACCGGCCCAGCCGGCCTGGACTCCACCGGGCGCCCCGGCAGCCGCCCAGGCCCCGGCAGCCGCCGAGGCCCCGGCTGCTCCGAGCGCCGCTGCTCCGCCAGCTGGTGACCCCTCGGCGGGAGGGTGGTCGCCGCCGGCGCCTCCGGGCAAGGGGAGTCCCGCTCCGGGTCCGACCGCGACACAACCGCCGGGCGCCTGGTCTCCGCCACAGCCCCCGGGCAAATCGTCCGCACCGGCTGCACCCGCTCCTGCGGCACCACCTGCCGCTCCCGGTGCGCCCCCCGCCACCACGCCGGGGCCGGCCGCCACGCCGCCGGCCGGCCCCGGTGGGTGGTCCCCACCCTCAGCCCCCGGTCAGGCCGCCGGCAGCGCTCCCAGCGCCGCGCCACCGACTGCGGGAGGGTGGGCGCCACCGTCACCACCCGGCCAAGGCGCCGCTCCGACGGCGCCCGCCGCTCCTCCTGCGGCACCGCCCGCCCAAGGAGGATGGACACCCCCCGGCGCACCCGGTCAGGCCGCCGACACACCACCTTCCGCAGCCCCCGCCGGATGGACACCCCCCGGTGCACCCGGGCAGGCCGCCGCGTCCGCCGCCGCACCGCCGGCCACGGGCTGGGCCCCACCGTCGCCGCCGGGAACGGCCACCGCACCCATCGCCGGCGCGGCTGCGCCGTCCGCTCCTGCGTGGGAGGCGCCTCCGGTCGAGGAGGCCGCTGTTGCCTGGATCGCACCCACATCCAAGGCCGGCGTCCCGGTGGCGGTCACGCCGAAGCCGTCCCAGGAGCGCACCGAACTTTTCGTCTGCACCGGGTGCGGGATCGGCGAGGCGGTCGATGCCGAGCAGCTGGCCGCCACCGGCACCGCCGACCTCAAGCACCCCGGGACCGTGTCCGGGCCACTCTGCGTCCCCGAGGGCCTCGCCCTCCTGCGGGAAAGCCTCGCCGAGGCGGAGGCGTCGCGGGTCGTCATCGCCGCCTGCTCCGAGCGGGTCAACCACGACGTGTTCTCGCCGGCGTCCCTCGGCGTCGACATGGTCGGCCGGGTCAACATCCGGGAGATGGTCGCCTGGAGCAAGCCGCCCGGCGAGGACGAGACCCAGCGCCTGGCCGAGGACTACGTCCGCATGGGCACCCAGCGCCTGTTGTGGTCCCGCCGGCCCGAACGCCAGGAACGCGACATTGAGACGGCGCTCCTCGTCGTCGGTGGCGGGATCTCCGGCCTCACCGCCGCACTCGAAGCGGCCAACGCCGGTCACGACGTCCATCTCGTCGAACGCCAGTCCGAGCTCGGCGGCTGGATGGCCCGCTTCGCCAAGCTGTTCCCCACCCGCCCGCCCTACCGGGAACTCGAACCCGTCCGGATCCAGGAGTTGATCGACGCCGTCGTCGCCCATCCCCGGATCACGGTCCACACCGGAGCGGAGGTCACCGAGGTGGCCGGCGAGCCCGGCGGGCTCGAGATCACGCTCGACCAGAGCGGCAAGCGCAGCAGCTTCCCGGCGGGAGCCGTCGTCATGGCGACCGGATGGCAGCCCGACACCTCCGTCATCGACCGACTCGGTGTCGGTCACCTCCCCGACGTGGTGACGAACGTCGCCTTCGAAGAGATGGTCCGATCGGGTGTCCTCAACCGCCCGTCCGACGGCCAACCCGTCAAGCGGGTGGCAATCGTGACCCGCCCCAGGGCCGGGCTCGGGGCCGGTGGTTCGACCAACGGCAGCAACGGCGCCCATTCCGACGACGACTTCTCCTTCGGCACCAACGTGCTGGACATGGCGTCGCTCAAGCACGCCCTCTACGCCACCGAGGCCGGCGCCCGGGCCTACGTCGTCTACGAGGACATGGTCACGCCCGGCCTCTACGAGGCGTTCTACCGCCGGGTGTCGGAACAGCCCGGCGTGTACTTCACCAAGGGCAGGGTCACGAACATCGACGCCGCCGGCGACGGCGGGCTGCTGATGCGCCTCGGCCGGTCGCTGCTCGGCGACGACGTCGCACTCCCCGTTGATCTCGTCGTGCTGGCCACCGGCATGGTGCCCTCCACCGCCGACTCCGACGTCCTGCACCTGATGTACCTGCAGGGGCCCGGCCTCCCCACCGCCAAGTTCGGGTTCTCCGACTCGAACTTCATCTGCTTCCCCTACGAGACGCGCCGGACCGGCATCTACGCGGCTGGGACCGTGCGGGAGCCGATGGACGTGACCTTTGCCGCCGAGGACGCCACCGGCGCGGCGCTCAAGGCGCTGCAGAGCCTCCAGCTCATCGGCAGCGGCCGGGCCACCCATCCCCGGTCGGGCGACCTTTCGCTGCCGGCCACCCGCTTCTCGGGCTGCACCCAGTGCGGCCGCTGCTCCCAGGAGTGCCCCTTCTCCGCGATCGAACTCGACGCGAAGGGATTCCCCGCCCTCAACCCCGAACGCTGCCGGCGGTGCGGCATTTGCATGGGCGCCTGCCCGGTGCGGGTCATCTCCTTCGAGGACTACAGCGTCGAGCAACTCTCGGCGACGGTGAAGGCCATCGACTTCGGCCCCGACAACTCGCAGCCGCGCATCGTCGCCCTGGCATGCGAGAACGACGCCTACCCGGCCTTCGACCTGGCCGGCATCAACCGTCTCGGATTCGACGCCGCCGTGCGCGTCGTGCCGCTGCGCTGCCTCGGCTCGCTCAACCTCGCCGTCGTCGCCGACGCCCTCTCGTCGGGAATCGACGGGATCATGCTGATGGGCTGCCGGTCCGGTGACGACTACCAGTGCCACTTCATCCAGGGCTCGGCCCTCGCATCGCGACGGCTCGAGAACCTGGTCGAGACGCTCCAGCGACTGACGATCGAGTCCGAGCGCGTCCTGCCCGTCGAGATCGAGATCAGCGAGTACGACCGCATCCCGGAGATGGTCGGCGGGTTCGTCGACACGATCCGCAAGCTCGGCGCCAACCCGTACAAGTTCTAGGACCCGGTCAGAGACACGACCAGATGACCCTCGAAGCCGAACGGAACGTCAACCCGCCGGAGATGGTCGTGGCCGACCCAGCCGCCGTCGACCGGATGCTCGGATATGGCGCCGAGGCGCTGCGACGGTGCTACCAGTGCGGCACGTGCTCGGTCGTCTGCCCGCGCACCCCACTCGAGGACGCCTTTCCCCGCAAGGAGATGGTCTGGGCCCAGTGGGGCCTCGAGGACAGGCTCCTCACCGACGGCGACGCCTGGCTCTGCTACCAGTGCAACGACTGCATCACCCACTGTCCGGTCGACGCCGGTCCCGGCGACGTCATGGCCGCCACCCGCGACCTCCAGATGGAGGAGTACGCCGTCCCGCGCTTCATGGCGCGCCTGTCCCGGGACCCGAAGGCGTTGCCGCTCGCCGTCGCCATCCCCGCCGCGATCGTCGGCCTGATGGTGCTGGGAGCGCAGATCTTCGCCGGCCCCGAGCACGGCGTCTTCCCTTCGGGGGACGTGCTGTTCGGGCACTTCATCAACGAGGGCTGGGTCGACGTCTTCGTCCTCAGCACGGTGGCGGTGGTGGCGGTGCTCTCGTACCTCAGCCTCCGGAAGTTCTGGGCCGGGCTGCAGAGCACCGTCCCCGAGGCGACGCCCCGGGGCCCGCTGTCACAGGCCCTCCGGGCGACGCTGGGCGACGTCCTCAGCCATCGGGACTTCGAGTCGTGCCAGACCGCCCATCCCCGGAAATGGGCTCACCTCGGCCTGTTCTACGGGTTCTTGGGGCTGACGGTCGCCACCACCGGCGCCTTCGTCTACACCCAGGTCTTCCCGCGCATCGGCGTCGACCACCACGGCGGCGTCCTGTCGCTCCCCATCTGGGACCCGGTCAAGATCGTCGGCAACGTCGGCGGTGTGGCGCTCCTGGCCGGGCTGGCGCAGACGATGTGGGTCCGGCTCAAGCGCCCTGCCGAGTCGGGCAAGTCGGCCTACTCGGACTGGTTCTTCTCCGGCCTCCTCGGCCTGACCGCCGTCAGCGGGTTCGTCACCGAGATCCTCCGCTACGCCCAGGCCCGCACGGCCGCCTACCTGGCCTATGTCGTGCACCTGGTTTTCATCTTCGCGTTGTTCGGCTACTTCCCGTTCACGAAGTTCTCGCACGCGATGTACCGCACGGCGGCGCTGACTTTCGCCCGCCAGATCGGGCGCAGAGCGTGATCTTGTGACCGAGGAGTGCATTTTCTGCACGCCACGGGCCGAGCAGCTGGCAGCCAACGAGCTGGCAATCGCCATCATGGCCGGCTACCCGGTGAGCCCGGGCCACGCGCTGATCGTTCCCCGCCGCCATGAGCCCGACTTCTTCTCGCTGTCCGCCGACGAGCAGGTCGCGCTGATGGCACTGGTGAACCCGGTCCGTGAGGTGCTCGCCGAACAGTTCGCCCCCGACGCCTTCAACCTGGGGGTGAACGCCGGAAGGGCGGCCGGTCAGACGATCCAGCATGTCCATCTGCACGTCATCCCGCGGTACGTCGGAGACGTGGCGGAACCGCGTGGCGGTGTCCGCTGGGTGCTGCCCGAGACCGCCCGTTACTGGTAGCAAGGTGGCGTGACCGCTGCGCCTTGGCTCCTGCTGTGGACCAGCGACGCCAAGGTCGTGCGGTCGGTCGAGACGCTGGCCCCCGAGGCGGGCCTCGCCGTCCGCCGGGCCGACGCCGAATCCGAAGACGACACCAACCCGGCCGTGGTGGTGCTCGACCTCGACGCCCCCGGTGCATTCGATGCCCTCGTCGATCTGCGAAAACGCTGGCCGGAGAGCCTCGTGGCCGGCCACCTCAGCCTCCCCGACCGGGAGCGGTGGCTCGCCGCCGAACGCGCCGGGTGCGACGTGGTGGCCAACCGGGGTGCACTCGCCGCTGCGCTGCGCAAGCGGCTGGCCGCCGGCGTTCCCCGCCGGGGCCGCCGGGTTCCTCTCCTGGCACTGGCCGACGCGGCCGGCCGTCTCGGCTGCGTCCATCGGGAAGCAGGCGCAGAGGTGGCCGAAGCGCTGGCCGTCTACCACGTCGGGAGCCGGTTCCTCGCCTGCGCCGATCGGTGCCCCCACGCCGGGGCCACCTTGTCGGAAGGCGAACTGGAACAAGGCGTCATCACCTGCCCGCGCCACGGAAGCCAATTCGACGTGAGCACCGGTCAGCGTCTGAGGGGTCCCGCAGACACCGACATCGCCACCTATCCGACGCTCGAGGACGGCGGCCAGCTCTACCTACTGGTCGCCGACGAACCTTCGTAACTCAGTGGCGAGCCCCAGCGCGACTGCTTCGGCGGCGGAGATGGGGTCGCCCACTCGCGCGGCGAGAGAGGCAAGGTGCTCGTCTTGCGTGGGGAAGCGTGACTCCAGACGGGTGCGGCCGCTGGCGCAAGGCAGCGGGCCGAAGTTCATGCCGGTGAGCAGGATCTCGACCGGCGCGTCGGCGGTGTCCGCCATGGATGTCACGTCAGCGGCGAGGGCGAGTTCGAAGAGAGTGCCGACGAAGCAACTCCCGGGCTCGACCAGGGCGAGCACGGACTGTTCGGCTACGTCCAGGCGGCACAGCGTTCGTGTCCAATAGGTCACGACTTCCCGGACGAACGGGTCGTTGTCGTACCCGCTGGTCAAGGCGACGTCGGCCGAAGCGACAGCGAGAGAGTCGCCCTCCGTGCGGAGCTCCACGGTGTGCATGCCCGGACAGTGGCTGCCCAGCACATCGAGGGCGTCGTCGAGTTCCCGGCACACGGCCAGCGGCCACCAACGGGATCGCATCCGCTTGGGCCCCGGCTCGGGGGCAAAACACTCGTGGTTGGTCGGGCCGACGACCGTGAGCGCGGCGACGCCGGCGTCCTCGTCGAACTCCAACCGGAGGTTGGGGTAGGCGAAGCCGCCGTCGAACTCCTCCCGCACCGGCGGGCCGGTGATGTCGTCCGTGGTCACAGCCGTTCGGCAGACTACACAGAATCGGATGAGTCCTTGCGCAGATGCGCAAGTATTCGATACGCTCCGGCCGTGGCGGTGCCCGAGTCACTGATCGACGATGCGGCCCGCCGGTTCGCGCTGTTGTCGGATCCGACCCGGTTGCGGATCCTGGCGGTTCTCCTCGAGCGGGAACCCCTGACTGTCGGCGAACTCTCCGACTCTCTGGGCATCGCCACGCCGAACGTCTCCCAGCATCTCGCCCGCTTGAGCACCGGGCGGTTGGTGTCCCGGGAGAAGCAGGGCCGCGCGGTGCACTACCGGACCACCGATCCGAACCTGCGGCCGCTGTGCGAGCTGATGTGCGCCTCGCTGGTCGGCGACCTGGGCCGCCGTGTCGAGGCGGGCCGGCCGGCCCGAGCGAGAGCGGGTTAGCCACGACGTAACGAGGCGGGGGGAAGCGCATGAGGGGGGCATCGGCGCTGGCAGTGGAACAGACCCGGGAGGTCTTCGCGGGCGTTCACGGCGCGGCCAAGATCCTGTTCTACGTCCTGGCCGCCATGGCCACCTTGGCCTTCGCCGCCTACGCCTGGAAGCGCGTCCAGAAGTACCGCCGCGGCCGGGCCATCGGACGGTTGCGGGAGGTGTGGGAACAGACCCGTCGCCGGGAGAAGGAGCTCGTCGCCGCCGGCCGGGAGTTGGCCCGCTCCCGGCCGCTCCAGACGTCGATCTCCGCCATCGCCGCGAACTCCACGGTGGCGAAGCGCGACCGGGCGACCGGTGTGGCGCACTTCTTCGTGTTCTGGGGCTTCATCACCCTCTTCATCGGGACCGTCATCCTCACAATCGACGAGGACATCCTGGCCCCGATCGCGAAGCAGGTCGTCGGCCACGAGATCCACTTCTTCCACGGGCCGTTCTACCTGGGCTATTCGATCGTGCTCGACGTGATGGGCCTCGGCGCGATCGCTGGCCTCGCCTACCTGATCGCCCGGCGCTTCACGCATCCACCCCAGCTCGACTACACGCGAGCCGAGAAGCCCGAGGAGGGCTACTCCCGGTCGGCGTTGAAGAAGGGCGACGCGCTCTTCGCATGGTTCCTCATGGCCGTGCTCGTGACCGGGTTCGTCCAGGAGGGCTACCGGATCGTCGCCACAGACTTCCCATCGTTTGAGGTCTGGTCCCCCGTCGGCTGGGTGCTGGCCAAGGTGTTCTCCGGCCTGGGGCTCGGCGCGGCCACGGCCGAGGACCTGCGTCTCGCCACCTGGTGGGCCCACGCCATCATGGCCCTCGGGTTCGTGGTCTACATCCCAATTTCCAAGGCCATGCACATGATCGTCGACGCTGCAAACCTCGCCGTCCACGACCCGGCGTCGGCCCGGCGGCTGCCGAAGCCCGCCGCCGACGCCGCCCACGTCGGCTACCGGACGCTGGCCGACTTCACCTGGAAGGAGCTCGTCGACTTCGACGCCTGCACCAAGTGCGGCCGCTGTCACGTGGCCTGCCCGGCCCAGGTGGCGGGCGGACCGTTGTCTCCCCGCGACCTCGTCCTCGACCTCCGGCAGTGGGTCGACAACCAGTCGGGGCTGCACACGCTGCTCGACTGGGAGGACCGCCCCTCCGCCACAGGCCCGCTGTCCGGCAACGGGGACACGAGGTTGGCGGGCGACGTCATCAAGGAGAAGACGCTGTGGGCGTGCACCACGTGCATGGCCTGCGTCGAGGCCTGCCCAGTAGGGATCGAGCACGTG
>JAICGL010000051.1 GCA_025923175.1 Acidimicrobiia bacterium | reverse complement strand
GGTGTTCAAGCTTTACGACGGCGAGGCCACGCTCTAGTTATCCTCCCTCGCCATGACCGTGCACGAGCGACCCTACGGCCGTTACTTCGAGGAGTTCGAGGTCGGCGACCTGTACCGGCACTTCCCGGGCAAGACGATCACCGAGTCCGACGACCACCTCTTCTGCCTCCTCACCATGAACCACCACCCCCTGCACCTCGACGACTACTTCGCGGAGCAGAGCCAGTTCGGCAGGAACATCGTCGCGGGCCCCGTCGTCTACTCGCTGGTGTTCGGCATGAGCATCCCCGACGTGAGCGGGAAGGCAATCGCCAACCTGGAGACCGAGCGTCTCCTGCACCGGGCCCCCACGTTCCACGGCGACACCATTTACGCCGAGTCCAGGGTGGTCGACAAGGTCGAGTCCAAGAGCAAATCCGACCGGGGCATCGTGACCGTCGAGACCCGGGGCTTCAACCAGCGCGGCGAAGAGGTGTGCTTCTTCCGGCGCAAGGTGCTGGTGCCCAAGGAGGCGGCGGTCAAGCCCTTCGAGCGCCCCTACACGTCTCCCAACGGCGACTAAGCCACCACGGGACGTGCGACCGACCGCTGATGTCTGCGTCGTCGGCGGCGGCCCAGCCGGAATGATGTTGGCCGTCCTCCTCCTCCGGGACGGGCTGACGGTGACCGTGCTGGAGAAGCACGCCGACTTCCTGCGTGACTTCCGGGGCGACACGATCCACGCCTCGACGCTCAACCTGATGGACGAGCTCGGCTGGGGCGACGAGTTCCTCCGCCTCCCCCACCAGAAGATCCGCCGGCTGTCGGGTGTCTTTGGCGGCGAGAACTACACGGTGGCCGACTGCTCGCGACTTCCCGGCCGCCACAAGTACATCGCCCTGATGCCCCAGTGGGACTTCCTCGACTTCCTCGCCGACAAAGCGTCGCAGCACGACGGCTTCACGCTCCTCCGTTCCACCAAGGTGGACGGGCTGGTTCGAGAGCGTGGCCGGGTCGCCGGCGTCACTGCACATGGCCCCAAAGGGCAGGTCGAGGTTCGGGCACACCTCACGGTGGCTTGCGATGGGCGTCAGTCTGATGTGCGCCGGCTCCTCGGCAAGCGTTCCCGTTCCTTCGGTGCGCCGATGGACGTGTTGTGGTTCCGCCTCCCCCGGGAGGCGACCGACCCCGACGGGCTGACCTTCATCGTGGGCACCGGCGTGGGGCTCGTGTTGATCGACCGGGGCGACTACTTCCAGGTCGCCTACATCATCCCCAAAGGCGGCTACGACGCGGTGCGCTCCGCCGGCCTGGAGAAGCTGGTGGACAACGTCGCCACACTGGCACCCTCGCTGGCCGGAAGGGCCGACGCTCTCAAGTCATGGGACGACGTGCACATGCTCACCGTCGTGATCGACCGCCTGCGCCGCTGGCACGCCCCCGGCGTGCTGCTGATCGGCGACGCCGCCCACGCCATGTCCCCCATGGGCGGCGTCGGCGTCAACCTCGCGATCCAAGACGCCGTCGCCGCCGCCCGCATCATTGCCCCTCCGCTACGCGAGCTGCGCGACGCCGCAACAAACGACACCCTCCTCCCGGGAACCTGGTCCCTGGAACGCCACCTGGCCAAGGTCCAGGCCCGCCGCCTGTTCCCCACCATCGCCACCCAGATCTTCCAGCGCCTCCTCGGCCGAGGCGTGGTCGCCCGCGTCCTCGAATCCGACCGCCCCCTCCCCGTCCCCACCTTCATCCAAGCGATGCAACGCCTCCCCGCCCTCCAGGGCCTGACCGCTCGCGCCATCGCCCTCGGCTTCCTCCCCGAGCACATACGCCGCGCCTAGCGACACTATGTGTGGCTGAGCGCGGCACAAGTCCGCGAAATTCGCAGGCAGCCCATCGAAGGGATGGGTAACAGTCCACATCCATGGCGGCGACACCGGAGAGTCCGGATGAGCGCGTAAACCGGAAGGGATCCCGACAGTGGGGTGCCCTCGCGGGTAGCGAGGCCCGCAGAGCGGGGTTGACGCAGCGACAGATCGACTACCGCGTTGCGAAGAAGCGGTGGAGGCGACCGGCGCAAGACGTCTACGTACTCGGCGGGACGGCGGACACATGGCAACAGCGAGCGATGATCGCTTGTCTCGCCGGACCTCCCGGAACCGTGGCCTCACATCTCACCGCCCCCGCCCTGTATGGGCTGCTCAAGCCGCCGGTGGCACCGCACGTCACGATTCCCACGAAGGCCAGCGGGCGGCGCCTGCGGGAAGCGACGGCCTTTCGGACGGACCTCGGCAGGAGCGATAAGGCTGTCAAAGACCACATCCCTTGCACGACGCCCGTCCGCACGGTGCTCGACTGCTCCGAACTTCTCGACACCGAAGCGCTCTGCGATCTGGTCGATAGCGCGCTGTGCCGCAAGCTGATGCAACCGTCCAAATTGATCAGGGCGGCAGAGGCGGCGTGGCGGTCGGCTCGAAAAGCCCGCCGGGCCGGGCTTGGGCGGTTGCTCGAGGCGCTCGTGGTGTGGCGGTCAGGGGCCCCGCCGGGGAGTCCGCCGGAGGCGAAGCTGCAGCGGCGGCTGAAGGAGTGGGGGTTCCCGCCGGCTCAGCGGCAGGTCGAGGTGTACGGCAAGGATGGGCGCTTCATCGCCCGGGCCGACCTTGGGATCGTGGAATGGAAGGTGCTCTTGGAGTACGACAGCGACGAGAACCACGGACCCCGGTGCTGGGTCGCCGACGACGAACGACTCGACCGCGTTGAGGAGGAGACGGGGTGGCGGGTGGTCCCGGTCGACAGGTTCGACCTACGTCCGTCCAACAACAACCTCAGAGATCGGCTCGAGAAACTGCGTCCGCCCGGCTGGAAGCCACTCGCCGCCTGAGGGATAGGGTTCGAGCGTGGAACTCGAGAAGTTGGGGGATGGGGTCTGGGCTTGGCTGCAGCCGGGTGGGGGCTCGGGCATCAGTAATGCCGGGGTCGTGGCGGATGATGACGGGTTGACGGTCATCGACACGCTCATGGTGAGGTCGCAGTGGGAGCCGTTCGCTGCGGCGGTGGCGGAGCTCGGGCAGCCGGTGCGGCGGCTCGTGTTGACGCATGCGCACATCGACCATGTGGGTGGGACCAAGGCGTTTCCGATGGCGTCGATCCTGGCCACACCGGCGACCAGCGCGCTGCTCGACCAGCCGCTGATGACCGATGGCTACAAGGCGTTCATGCCGGCCTTCGCCGACGAGTTCGACGAACTCGCCGAGCTCGGCACGCGGCCAGTGACCCACGAGGTGACCGACGGCGCTCCGATCGGTACCCGGATCGAGCTCATCCCCGCCGCCGGCCACACCGCCGGTGACCTGATGGTCCTCGTCGACGACTCCATCCTCTTCGCCGGCGACGTGTGCTTCTTCGGCGTGACACCGCTGGCCTTCCAGGGCGACCCGGCCGCCTGGGTACAGGTGCTGGAGCTGCTTCCCGACCTGGCGTCGACGATCGTCCCCGGCCACGGCCCCATCGGAGGCCCCGCCGAGGTTGACGCGCTGCGGGGCTACCTCGCCGCCTGCGTCGACGGCTCGATTCCGGCCGGCCCCTGGGACGACTGGATCGAGCGCGAACGCGACGAGGTCAACATCGAACGGGCCGCCATGCTGGCCGCCGGTGAGGCGCCCACCACGATTCCGCCGACGATGCTCCGCCTGCTCGGCCTGGGCTAGGACTAGGGCTAGGAGAGCGCCAGGACCCGGCTCTTCGGGCCGGCCACCACACCGTCGTCGTGGAGACGGCCGATGGCGGCGTCGGAGAGGCCGAGGATCTCGTTGAGTACTTCGTCGGTGTGCTCGCCCAACTGGGGAGCCGGCCGCGGCGGGACCCGGTCGCACGCCGCGAAGGCGAGCGGCGAACCGGGCATCAGGTAGGTGCCGATTCCGGGCTGCTCCACGAGGTCGAACATCGGGTTGTCCGTCGAGCAGCGCGGGTCGGTCTCGACCAGTTCGGTGAACGTCTGGTACGGGCCCCAGCACACGTCGTGGGCGTCGAAGATCTCGGCCACCTCGGGCAGGGTGCGGCTGATGATCCACGGCTTGAGGACGGCGCCAATGACCTCGCGAGCGGCGAACCGGCCGCCCTCCTCGGACAGGTCGACCCCGAGCAGCTTTTCGATCTGGGAGCACGCGTCCTGGATCCCGGTGGCCTCCACGAGGTTCTGCCACTGCCGGGGCGTGAGCCCCACCACCATGACCCGCTTGCCTTCCTTCGTGGCGAAGTCGCGCCCGAAGGCGCCGTAGAGGTAGTTGCCGGACTTCGGCCGCTCGCTCTTGTTGACCTGCACCTCGGCGATCTTCCCGAGGTGGCCGACCATGGCGAACGCCACGTCCGACAGCGCCAGGCGCACGAACTGGCCCTCACCCTGCAGACGCCGGTGCCGCTCGGCGGCGAGCAGACCGGCCGCGGCCAGCGTGCCGGTGATGGCGTCCCAGGCCGGCAGCAGGTGGTTGAACGGCACGCCCAGGTTCGTCGGGCCGGTGGCCCAGGGGAAGCCGGTGGCCGGGTTCACCGTGTAGTCGACGGCACTGGAACCGTCGTGGTTGCCGACGATGTTGAGCATCACCAGGTCGGGGCGGCGGGCCGACAGGCGGTCGTAGTCCAACCAGCCGGCAGCCGGGAAGTTGGTGAGGAACAGGCCCGATTCGTCACCGGGGGCGGTGATGAGGTCGGTCAGCAGATCCCGGCCCCGGGGCGAGCGCAGGTCGATGGCCACCGACCGCTTGCCCTTGTTCATCCCGGCCCAGAAGAGGCTCTGGCCGTCGGCCGTGACCGGCCACCGGCTGGCGTCGAGGCCGCCGCCGATCGGATCGAAGCGGATCACGTCGGCGCCGAGCTGGGCCAGCGTCATCCCGCCGAGCGGGGCTGCCACGAACGCCGAACCTTCGACCACACGGAGGCCGCTGAGGATGCCGTCCACCGATATCACTCCTTCTCAGGCCATGAGGGCGATGAAGCGCCAGTCGAGGACCTGGTCCTCGCCGCTGTTGTCGGCGCGGTCAGCCCAGACGACGGCGTGCAGGTCGACCATCCCTCCCTGCGACAGCGGATGGATGCCGTCGACCGTGATCTCGGTGCGGAGCACGTCGTCCTCGAAGACCGGGGCGGTGTGCTCACAGCTCCGCCAGGCGAGGATCGTCAACAGGTTGGGGAATGCCCGGGTGGCGGCTGCGCCGGCCAGCGAGATCGTGTGGCCGCCGTACACGAGCCGCCGTCCGGCGGGGCCGGCGGCGGGGTCGGTGTGGGCCGACGCCAGGTTGAGCGTGGCCCGGGCCAACTCCGGCGCGTTGGTGACCGTGTCGCGGCCCTCGATGACGAACGTCGGGCCGGCGACCACGTCGGCGAAGTGCGAGCCGGCCCGGCCGACCCTGTCCTTGAAGGCCGACAGCCGCCAGCCCCACGGCACCTTGGCCGCCAGCATGTCGAGGTCGATGTCGGCCGGGATGTCGTCGAAGGAATCGGCGTGGCCGGTCTCACCCTCCGGATCGCGCAGGGGGATCATCGGGCAGCGCCAGAAGTCGAGCACCGGCTTGTTGCGCTGGTTCTCGACCTGGATCCGCAACGCCACCATCCCGGTGGCGGGCCGCCCCGGCTTCGGCCGGTTCTGGCGAAGGGCCACGACCTCGGTCCTGGTCGTCAGGGTGTCGCCGATGTGGACGGGCCGCAGCAGCTGCAGACGCCGGTAGAAGAGGTTGCCCTTCACCCGCTGCGTCGGCCCCGTCGACTGCCCGATGGCCACATGGCAGACGAGCGTCGGGTGGGCCAGCGGGCCCGACCGGCCCGTCACCCACCGGGACAGCTCATGGTCGAGCGGCAGGCGCAGCCGGTCGCCCGACAGCGACTGGTGGAGGGTGGCGAGCCCGTCGGTCAGGGTCACCGCCGGCGCCTCGTCGAAGACCTGGCCGTGCTTGAAGTCTTCGAACCAGGGGCCACCGAGGGAAACACGCGTGAAGGTCACCCGGTCGAGGATGTCCGACTGCGCCCGCAAGCAGATCCCCCACCGGTGGGGGATGCGCGGGGGACCTCAACCCCTGTGCCTCGGCACTAGCCCAGGTGTTTGCGGAGGAACTCCAGGGTGCGGATCCAGGCCTGGCGGGCCTGATCCTCGGCGTAGGCGTCGCTCCGGGTGTCGTCGAAGAAGCCCGGGCCGGCGGTGGGATAGGTGAAGATCTCGACGCTGACCCCGGCCTCGCCGAGCGCCTCCTCAAGGGCGGCGATCTGCTCGGGCGGGCACGTCGGATCCTCCTCCCCGAAGTGGCCCTGGACGGCGGCCGTCAGGCGCGACCAGTCGGGGGGCTGCTCGCCATCCATCGGGGGGAGCCCGTAGAACGGTACGACGGCCATCACGTCATCCGGCCGGTGCAGGCCCAGCCACAGCGCCAGCCCGGCGCCGACATCGAATCCGATGACCCCGACTCCCTGACCGCGCACGGCGGGGTGGGGTCCGAGGGTGTCGATGGCGGCGACGAGATCGGCCGCGGTGTGGCCTTCCTCCGGTTCCGGCGCCAGGGCGGTGAACCCCTCGGCGGCGAAACGGTCGCACAGGTCTCGGGCGTGGTGGGCGGCGCTGCGCCGCTCCGGGATCACGATGAGGGCGGGGCCGGCGCCCATTTCGGGGGTGGCCAGGTACCCGCCGGTCGTCCTGAAGGCGATGTTCTCTCCCATGGTGGAAGGGATACCCAGACTGAACCTGAGAGGCACACCGTGGCATTGAGTGCCACTTTTCTATTAGGGTGCGAATCGTGACATTGACGTCAACTCGTTCCCCGGCCGACGAGATCCTCCACGTGCTGCTCGGCACGGAGGCAGGCCGCCAGGACCCGTATCTCCTCTACAAGGCGCTGCGCGACATCGCCCCGCTGTTCCGCAGCGAACTCGACGGCCACTGGTATGCCTCGCGCTACGACGACTGCAAGGCGATCCTGGTCGAGCCGCGGGCCGGGCGGGGCCCCGGCATGGTCAGCCGTTACGGGCAGAACCCGGCGCTGGCCCAGCGGTTCATGCGCCGCATGAAGATGACGATGCTCATGCAGGACCCGCCGGAGCACACCCGCCTCCGGGGTGTGGTCAGCCGGGCCTTCACGCCCCGCCGGGTCGCCGGCCTCGAGGAGCGCATCGTCGCTCTCGTCGAACCGATGCTCGACACCATGGCCGAGGCGGGCGAGGTCGACTTCATGGCCGTCCTCGCCTTCCGGCTGCCGGTGGCGGTCATCGGTGAGTTGGTCGGCGTCCCGGTCGAGGAGCGGGAGCAGTTCCGCGACCTCGTGCGTCGCGTCAATCGCGCCTCCGAGGTCGGTGCCACGATCGCCGACCTCGAAGACGCTGAGCGGGCGGCCGAGTACCAGGACGCCTATTTCGCCGATCTCGTGGCCCGCAAGCGCCGGGAGCCCGACGACGGTCTGCTGTCGGCGCTGATCGAGATCCGCGATTCCGGTGGCCCCCTGTCGGAACAGGAGATGGTCGCTACCGGCCGCCTGCTGTTCGGCGCCGGGTTCGTCACCACCACCAACCTGATCGGCAACGGGATGGTGACGTTCTTCCGCCACCCGGGAGAGATGGCCCGCTTCTGGGCTGACCCTCGCGGCCTCGCCGCCACCGCCGTCGACGAGATCCTCCGCTATGAGAGCGTGGTCCAGACCAACGGCCGGTGGGTGTACGAGCCGATCGAGCTGGGCCCAGTGGGGAGCACGGAGAAGATCGACGCCGGCCAGGTCGTGATTCCGCTGATCGGTGGTGCCAACCGCGACCCGGAGCGGTTCCCCCAACCAGAGCGGTTCGACGTGGCCCGCCGGGGCGAGATGCCGCTCACCTTCGGATGGGGGGTCCACCACTGCCTCGGGGCACCGCTGGCCAGGATGGAGGCGCAGATCGTCTTCACGAAGTTGGCGGAGCGCTTCGCTCGCATCGAGCCGGCCGGCCCGATCCCCCGCTTCACCACAACCTTCCTGCGAGGTGTCCCCTCCCTGCCGGTGCGCTGTACCCCCCGCTGACCGGGGTCTACCGTGGCCATGTGATCCGCCCACGCACCCTGGGGCTCGTGGGGCTGCTGCTCGGGCTCGGCGTCCGGGGAGGGATAGCACCGCCCGCCCGGTCGGCGGTCCTGGCCACCAACGGGAAGATCGCGTTCACCAGCGCCAGGGCCGGCAACCAGGACATCTTCGTGATGAACGCCGACGGCTCGGGCCAGGCCCAGGCGACCCGCGACCCCACGGTGTCCTTCCGCCCGGCGTGGTCGCCCGACGGCACCAAGATCGCCTTCGCCAGCACCCGCGGGGAGAACACCGACATCTACGTCATGAACGCTGACGGCACCGCCCAGACCCGCCTCACCACCGATCCGTCGATCGACGACCAGCCGGCCTGGTCGCCCGACGGCACCAGGATCGCCTTCGCTAGCACCCGGCCCGGGCAGGAGGGCGTCTTCGTGATGAACGCCGACGGCTCGGGCCAGACGCAGATCAGCAACGACCCCGGCGGCGAATCACAGCCGGCCTGGTCGCCCGACGGGACGAGGATCGCCTTCGTCAGCCATCGCACCGGCAACCCCGACATTTTCGTGATGGCGCCTGACGGGTCGAACGCCGTCCAACTGACCACCGATGCCGACACCGATTCCCAGCCGGCCTGGTCTCCCGACGGCACCCGCCTGGCCTTTGTCAGCACCCGCACAGGCGTTGTGGAGATCTGGCGGATGAACTTCGACGGCAGTGGGCAGCAGCAACTCACAGCCGAAGCCGCCGTCGACGTGGATCCCGAGTGGTCGCCGGACGGCACGAAAATCGCCTTCACGAGCACACGCGACGGCAACTCCAACATCTACGTGATGCTGTCCGACGGGTCGGCTCCGACCCGTTACACCACCGAGCCGGCCAGCGACGAGTTTCCCAGCTGGAGGGCCGGCTGACGGGCCGGCCGCGCCGGCTCAGGGGCTGTAGACGATCACGAGCTGGGGGGCTCCCGAGGCGCTGGCGAGGTCCTTGGCCTTGAAGGTGACGATGACAGAGGTGGCGTTGCCCTCGGCCGAATCGGCGAGCTGCCAGCCGTAGTTGGACGCCGTTGCCGCCGCCATGGCGGCGACGTCGGTCGTGACGTCGAAGTCGTAGAACCGGTTCAGGGTCGATGTCGCGCTGAGCGCCAGCGTGGCTGTCGCGCTGGCTGCCACCGTGGGCTTGTTATTCCACGTCAGGTTGCTCTCCGTCCAGCAGGTGGTGGCGGCCTCGGGGCAGGGCCCGGTGACCCGGTTGAGGTTGTAGATCCGCGAGCCGGGCGGGGCCGTGGCGAGGTTCAGACGCAATGTGGCCTTGTGCACCGTGGCGGCGCTGGAGGGTGTCGGGACGCATTTCGTCAGGTCGAAGCGGATGTAGGCCCGGTTGTTCCGCCCGGTGTTCGACTGGACCTGCATGGCGTTGCCGCCGCCCCTCTTGGCGGTCGGGCTGTTCTCGTCGGCCCAGGTGTCCCCCGCTACGAACGTGGCCTTCGGGTAGGCGGTCAGCACGCAGGTCCGGAAGGCGCTGTGGTTCTTGGGCACGACCGCCAAGCCGGCGGCCGAGCCGAACACCGCCCACCCCACGCCGGAAAGGGCCGTCACGACCACCCCCATCCACCACCACCGTCGGAGCAGCCGGGCGATCACGGCCCCTGGAGGGTGACGGCGACGAAGTGGGAGTCCTTCAGGGGCACCGGAGTGGGCAGCGTCAGGTTGACGGACCCGCCCCCGCCCGGGATTGCCTGCGTGGCCTCCTGGGCCGCTTCGGTGTTGTTGTACAGGGTCAGGCGAACCGTGCCGCCTCCGCAGCTGGCCGCGATACCCGACACGTCGACGCTGACGACGTTCGTCGCGTTGACGAGCGTTCCGAGGTTCTGGGCGACGGTGGGGGCCGAGGCACAAGCAGCCGGCATCCCCGTCCCGGAGCCGATGGTCGCGCCGGTGATCGAAAGGGTGGCCGCACTCGCCACCGGGAAGCAGAGCGCCATGATGAGGACCGGCCACCAGCGCCGCACTGCCATCCCGACCATCCCCTCCCCCTCGGCCTCCAGCCCGATCAGTCGAGCAATGTGTGCACCTTCACCACCGACGCTACCGCCACCGGCGGGACGGGCACCATGACCGCTCCGCCTCCGGGCGGCACCTCGGCCGGCACGCTCACGGACGACACCGCCCCGGACTCATCGGTCAGGGCCACGCTCACGTGATGACCGCCGCAGTTCGGGCCGATGCCGCTGACCTCCACCGCCGACACGGTATAGCCGAGTGCGGGCTCGAAGAGCGGGCGCAGCGAGGTAGTGAGAAGGCCGTCATGGTCGCAGCCAATGCCGGTCAACGCTTTCTGGCCGGGGGTGGCCCCCGGTGCCCCGAGCGCGGCCGTCGGGCCGGGTTGCGCTACCAGGAACACCGCCACCGCCGCCGTCACCGCCGTCAGTACCGCCCGGGACGCCTTCGACCATTTCACGTTCCGAATATCGGCAGCCCGGCCGGGACCATGTAACCGCTTGATCCCCTTCGGGCGACTCGCACCAATCCGAAGGCGGCATGACCCGCGAATCCTCAGCCGATGACGATGTAGACCGCCCCGGCGTTGGCCGCCGTGATGGCCGGAGTGATTGCGATGTTGTTCGCCGCGCCGCTCGCGACGCTGCCTGTACCGGTGGCCGGCGTCGACCCGTCACCCTTGGCCACCGTGACCGAAATGGTCTTGCCGTTGCAGGCCGTGTTGATGTTCGTCACGCTGACGGTCGTCACGTTGTAGCCCGGCGTCGAGGCCGAGTAGGCATAGCCATAGGCGGTGTTCACTCCGTCGGTATCGCAGGACGCAATCACCGTGTTGCCGGACCCAATGCCGGCGTCGGTCACCGTTCCGATCGTCGCCGCCGACGCAAAGGCGATCGCATATGCGCAGGAGCCGAAGAGTAGGGCGAGCACCAGCCGCTTCATCGACCATTTCCTCCGTTCTCCCCCTGACCAGGGCAGCAAGGGTGAATGTCTCCCAAGCGGTACATTAGTGACCTGAACACCGAACGCACGACCCGATTGCGGGTAGACCGTACCCGCTTTTTCCGTAACCTTCGGCTTACCCTTGCTGTACTGCCGCTTCTGGGCTGGGCTCTGTGGCTGCGCCCAGAATTCCTCGGCGGAAGCGTGGATTACATCATCGTTGGCGGTCGGAGCATGCTTCCCACGCTCCGCGGCGGAGATCTGGTCATCGTGGAGCGGGAGCGGGTCTACCAGGTGGGCGACGTTGTCGCCTACCACGTCCCCGACGGCATCTTTCGAGGGCGGCGGATCATTCACCGCATCGTCGGCGGTGACCCGCTCGACGGGTTCGTCCTGCGGGGCGACAACAACGCCGAAGACGATCTCTGGTACCCCCGGCAGGCGAACATCGAGGGCAAGCTCTGGCTGCGGGTACCGTCAGCCGGCCTGCTCGTGGCGTTCGTCCGATCACCACCCGTTCTGGCGGCGGTGGCGGGCGGCTTCGTGTTCGCCTTCGTGATGACGTCGCCGGGCGTTCAGCGGCCGAGGCTGGCGAGACCGGCGACGTGGCGGGATGGCGGGCCGTCGGCCAGGGAGCCGTAGAACGGGCAGTCGGAAAAGTTGAACACCCCTCCGTCCGACGCGACGAGGAGGTAGCCGCCGCCGCAGGCGGCCATGCCGACGATCGGGGCGTTGAGCCGGGTGGAGCCGAGCGATCCCCGATAGGGAGCGTCGAACGCGAACACACCGCCGTCGGCGGCACCGATCCAGTACCCCTGCTCGCCGCGGTCGAGGGCGACCGAACGGATGGGGGCGTTGAGCTGCCGGGCGCCCATGGAACCCGCGAAGCGGGCGTCGCCGAAGGTGAAGACGCCGCCGTCGTCGGCGACCATGATGTAGCCGCGACCGCTCGAGGTACCGACCGCCGCCACGATCGGTCGGTTGAGGCGCAGCCCCGAGAGGTCCCCGAGGTTCTGCGCCCGTCCGAAGCTGAAGACCCGACCCCTGTCAGTGAAAATCCGGTACCCGGCATCGCCGGGGATGGCGCTGAGAGCCACAGCTTTCTCGGTTGGCTCTCGTTGCGGCACCTCCAATTGGCCGTAGTGGCGGGCACCGCCGAAGGCGATGACGTTGCCCTCGTCATCGAGCATCCAGTACCCGGTCCCGGACGGAGCAGCTTGCAGGTGGGCGACCCGAGCGCGGCCGAGGTCGCCCCAGGCATCGCCGAAGTGACTCGCGTGACCGAAGGCGTCCACCTTTCCCTGGCTTCCGACGATGAGGTACCCGTTGCTGACCGGGCCTGACGGTCTCGGCCGGGCCGGAAGGCGGAGCGCGGCGGCAGCGTCGATCACGCCCGAGGCGTCGATACCCTCGGCGCCGACGGGCCCCCGACCGAAGGCGGAACGGCGGAGCCGGTCGGCGATGTCGGCCTGGTTGGCGTGGGGATGGGCCGTCCGGAGGAGGACCGC
>JAICGL010000050.1 GCA_025923175.1 Acidimicrobiia bacterium | reverse complement strand
CTCGGTCGAGGGGTCGACTCCTTCGGGCATCGCCGCCAGCGGCGACTCTTCGGTGAAGCCCTGACCGTCCACTTGAGCTTGAGGCTCGGCATAGGCCGAGACGCTCGAGATCAGGATGTACGGCCCGTCCAGGGAGGTCGGGCCGAGGGCGGCGATTGCCTCTCGGACGGCCCTCGGGACGTACGCGCACATGTCCACCACGGCGTCGAACGGGCCTGCGCCGTCGAGCGCGGCGTAGTCCCCGCTTTCCCGGTCCCCCTGGAGGGTGCGGACGTCGGGGAAGAGCCCCGGATTGGTGCGGCCGCGATTGAAGGTCGTGACGGTGTGACCCGCCGCCAGCGCCTGTTCGACGACGTGACGGCCGGCGAACGACGTCCCGCCGAGGACGAGCAATTCCATCAAGCCATGGTCAGGCCGCCGCTTACCGACAGGGTCTGGCCGGTGATGAACCCGGCGTCGTCGGAGACCATGAAGGCCACCGCGCCGGCGATGTCTTCGGGCTGGCCGAGGCGGCGCATCGGGATTCCCTTCTTCAAGGCCTCGATGAGCTTCTCGTTGCCCTGGGCGAACTCGGCCAGCAGGGCGGTGTCGGTTGGGCCCGGGCAGATGGCGTTGACCGTGATGCCGTGGCGGGCCACCTCCCGAGCCACGGTCTTGCCGAAACCGATGATCCCGGCCTTGCAGGCGGAGTACACGGACTCGCCGGTCGAGCCGACCCGGCCAGCGTCCGAGGAGATGTTGACGATGCGACCCTGTTGGCGTTCCACCATCTGGGGCAGCACCGCTTTGGTCATACGGATCGGGCCCCGCAGGTTGATGTCGATGACCCGTTCCCAGAAGTCCTCGTCGGTCTGGAGGAACGGCGCCGCCCTGTCCCACCCGGCGTTGTTGACGAGCGCGTCGATCGGGCCAAGCGTCGCGATGATCTCTTCGATGCGGCTGGTCACCTCGTCGGCATCGGTGATGTCGAGCCGGAACCCGGCTGCGCCTTCCAGCGCGGAGGCAGTGCCGACAGCTGTCTTCTCATCCACGTCGGTGACGGCGACCCGCGCGCCCTCCTCCGCCAGGCGTTCAGCGATGGCCTTGCCCATGCCACGCCCGGCACCGGTGACGAGGACGACCTTCCCGTCGAGCCCTCTCATCGACCCTGTGCCTCGGCCGCCGCCTTCAGTCTCTCCAATGTGGTTCGCATGCCCGCCTCGTTGTGACCGGCGCGGTCCTTGATCCCGGTGGCCAGGGGGCCGAGAAACGAGAGGATCGCGCCGCGCTTGTCCTCCCAGCTCTCGGTCACGCGGCAGCCGGCGTCGGTCGGTTCGATGCTGTAGCCCCAGCGGGCGCCGGGCAGACCCAGCGCGGCGATGTCCCAGGCGATTCGCCGGTTCGGATCGGCGGTCACGATCGTGCCCTTGGTCGACCACCGGCGGATCCCGCTCCTGTTCCGGCCCTTGAACACGGCGCCCACCGCCGGCCCGGCGGCGCCGGGCGGAGAGCCGACCCAGCTCACGCCGATGCATTCGGGGCTCCACTCGCCCATCCGGTTCAGGTCAGAGACGAGGCGCCAGACGGTCTCGGGCGGCGCGGCAATGTCGGCGCTCACCCCGACCTGCTTTCGCTGCTGTTCAGCACTCATGCACCGGAGACCCTACCGCCGCCGCTTCTGAGGCAGCCGAGTAGACGTTCCGGTGAGTGAGAGCGCTCGCAGCCCAGGTGAAGCGGTCAAGCAGGGGCTGCCCGCCGGCGGCGAGCGACTTCCGCAAGGCCGGGTCTGCGGCCAGGCGGTGCAGGGCTCCGGCGAGGGCGGCGGAGTCGCCGGGCGGGACGAGCAGCGCGTTCTCCCCGTCGACCAGGTACTCGGCGAAGACGGGGATGTCGCTGGCCACCACCGGCAGGCCGGCGGCGAGGGCTTCCAGTACGACGAGGCCGAACCCCTCCTTGACCGACGGGAAGGCGAAAGCGTCAGCGGCCCGGTACCAGGCACCGAGGTCGGCTTCGCTCACCGTGCCGAGCAGGAGGACGTCGCGGCCCTCGACGAGGCCGAGCTCGGGGAGGCGGGCGAGGGCGCCGTCGCGGTAGGCGCGGTAGTCGAAGAAGGTGTGGCCTCCGACGACAGCGAGACCCGGCCGGGGGCCGGCGCCGTTCGTCCTGGCTGCGAGTTCGGCCATCGCTTCCAGCAGAGTGACCGAACCCTTGCGGGGCTCGATGCCGCCGACCGTCAGGATCAGGAACGTGTCGTCGCCGCCCGCCCGGGCCCTAAACCGTTCCCGTTCGCCGGGGCTGCCCTGCCCGAACCGGCCGGGGTCGACGCCGTTGCGGACGACGCCGGCGTCGACGCCGTAATCCTCGGCGAGCAGCTTGCGCCAGTGCTCGCTGACGACGAGGACCCGGTCGGGGTCGAGGATCGCCCGCCGCTGACATTCGATCAGCGCAGGTGTGGTGAAGTCGTCGACGTGGTGGACCGTGCGCACGACGGAGGTGCTACCGGGCCGGGGACCGGTCAGCGCGTGCCCGTCCCGGATGCGGCAGGCCGCCCGGGCGGCGATGCAGTCCTGCGCGTGGAGGACGACGGGGCCCGGCGGGCAGAGCAGGCTGAGCGCGGCCTCGAGCGCGTCGACGGCGGCGAAGACCCGTTCCTCCAGCGTCTCCCCCGGTGGTGGGGACGGCACGATCGTGTGCGGCAGCGGCGTCGGGCGGAAGAGCCCGGCGGCCGGATCGCCGATGGCGACGAGTCGCGCATCGACACCCTGAGCCAGCAGCGCCTCGCCGAGCGAGAGCGTGTGGACGAGGCCTCCCCGGGGTCGGGTGGAGTGGCCGACGAGGAAGACGGGGGGTATCACGAAAGCTGCTTCTCGACCAGGTCGGCGCGGCGCTCCGCGAGGGCGGCGGCCGCCAGCGCGGCGCGGCCCGCCGTCTGCGGAACAATGCAGCCGGCCTCGACGAGCTTGCTGCGTTGACCGGCCAGGCCCTGGGGGTCGTTGTCGGTGCCGAGGACGTATGCGACGACGGCCGGTCCCGCGCCGCCGGCCCGGATCTCGGCGCAGACAGGGGCGAGTTGGCCGGCGGGGTCATCATGGGCGCCGTAGCCGAGCACGACGTCGAGCAGCACGACGGCGACATCGGGTCTGGCCCCTTCAACCTGGAGGTGCTCGATGCGGGCTTCGGGGTCGATCATCGGATGGGGACGTCCCTTGGTGTACTCCTCTTCGCCGAGGTCGAGGCAGACGTGGGCTCCGTCCGGAGCGGGCAGGCCCCAGCCTTTGCGGATCGGCGTGTTGGAGTACACCGGCCCGAGAATGCCCGACAGGATCACCAGCGCCTCGTAACAGAGCGTCCCGCCGGAGAACAGCCCCCGGACGAGGCGCCGCTCATCGGGCAATGCGGCGATCGTCTCGGTGACCGCCGCCTTGAGGCCGCCGTCGAGATCGAGCGCCGGAAGGCCGAGGGCGGCGAGCAGGCCGGTGGCCCCGCCTTCCAGCGTGGAAGCCAGCCGCACGTCTTCGGGGGTGGGGACCGGTTCGGCGAGGCCGATGAGGGCGGCGATGGCGGGTTTGCCTGCCGCTTCCGCAAGGACGGCTTTGGCCACGCCCTCCGAGGGCGGTTTGGAAACGAGGAGGATGGCGTCGGTGCCGCTGTGGGCCCGCAGCGCTCGCAAGCCGCTCTTGGCCATGCGGCCTCCGACGGTCTCCGACAGGTCGCGCCCGCCGACGCCGATGATGGCCGTGACCCGGGCGCCGCCCCGGTCGAGGAGCGCCGCAACTTCCTGGGCGCCGGTGCCAGCCGCCGCGACCACACCGATGCCGGGTCGGGGGTCTGCACTCGAATCGTCGTCGGCGTCGGCTCCGCTGACCACGTTGGCGAATCCGAGGCACGTCCCGCCCAGCATGGCCGTACCGGCGCCGGGACCCATGACCAGCAGCCCCTCGGCTTCGGCCCGCTCCTTGAGCTCGACCTCTTCCTCGACGGAGACGTTGTCGGAGAACAGCAGGACGTGCAGGCCGGCGGAGAGCGCCTTGTGCGCTTCGAGCGCGGCGTAGTCGCCCGGCACGGAGACGATGGCCACGTTGGCGGCCTCAACGCCGACGGCGTCGATCGCTTCGGTGAACGAGCGGGGCCGCTCGGCCGCCGCTGCCCCCGCCAAGCCGCCGCCTTGGCCGCCGTCGGCTCCTCCGGCCAGCGCCTTCTTGCCGGCGGCGAGCGCAGCGCCGATCGCGTCGTCGGACGCGGCGTCGATCGCCAGGAAGCAATCGTTGGCCGTGGCGTCGAACGAGTCGGTGTCGAAGCCTTTGCCCGCAAGGGTTTCAAGGTTGGCGGGCGTCCCCATCGCCGCCGCGGCCCACTCGACTCCCTCGACGTCCATCATCGCCCGGCTCGCCGACATCTGGACGACGGAGTCCACGTACCGGTCTTTGAACACCTCGACCCGGCGGCTCATGACGGCGGCCCCTGCTGGCCGGAGGGGTCGGTGACCGGCCGGACCCGCACGATCCGCGTGCCGGGGCGTCCTTCGAGTTCTGACACCGTCCCTTCGAGGGAGGCGTACACGAGCGCCGGGGTCGTGATGACGGCGACGTCGCCGCCGTTGCGCAGGAAGCGAACTCCGGACCGCACCTTGGGTCCCATACTGCCCTCCGGGAACTGGCCCTCGGCCAGGTGGGCCTCGGCGTCGTCGACCGACATCTCCAGCATCGCCCGCTGCTGCGGGGTGCCGTAGTCGAGCAGGACCGCCTCCACGCTCGTGACGAGGACGAGGGCCTCGGCGCCGAGCGAGGTGGCCAGCCGCTCGGCGGCGTAGTCCTTGTCGATCACTGCGTCGATGCCGCGATGCCCGCCGTCGGCCGGCACGACCGGGATACCGCCTCCGCCGGCGGCGATCACCACCAGGCCGGCGTCGAGGAGCGTCCGGATCGCCCCGGACTCCAGGATGCGGACCGGCTCGGGCGACGGCACCACACGCCGCCAGCCGCGCCCGGCGTCCTCCTTCACCGCCCAGCCCCGCTCGGCGGCGAAGGCCTGAGCCTCATCGGCGGTGAGAAACGGCCCGATCGGTTTCGTCGGATCGGCGAAGGCCGGATCGGCCGGGTCGACCTCGGAATGGGTGACCAGCGGCACCACCTCAGGCGCCCGCGCCCCCAACACCTTGCGCAGCGCCAGGGCGAACAGGCTGCCGAGCTGACCCTGGGTCATCGCGCCCAGCGAGAACAACGGCTGAGGGGGCACGACGTCGGAGCCCTCCTCTTGCTGCAGCGCCAGGTTGCCGACCTGCGGGCCGTTGCCGTGGACGAGCACGACCTCCCATCCGGCCAACATCAACGAGGAGATCGACCTGGCCATCGCGTCGGCATTGGCCGCCAACTCCTCGTGTGTCCCGGCCTGGCCGTGATGGGTCAAGGCATTGCCGCCCAGAGCGACGACTACGATCCGGCCCATTCGCTCCCTCGCCAACGGCGTGTAGCATCAGAAACTCTCCGTTCACCATAGTGGAGGGGCCCGGCAGTGACAATTCCCGGCGGCGTCCCGGCAGCGCTCCTCTCCGACTGGAAGTCGGCCGAGGAACGCCTCTACCCGGTCGTCATGGTCCGACCCGATCTCTACGAGCGGTCGGTGCGGATGGTGCGGGCGGCGGTCGACGAGCTGGCCGGCTGCCTCGACGTGCCCGCGCTGGTCGACGCGTGGGGCCGGGCGGCAGAGATCGTGCACCGGGCGGCGACCGAGTCGGGATTTGACCTGGAGGGCCTCGACGCCGGCCTGATCGCCGGGGCCGCCTTCTCGATGCGGTACCGGGAGCTGGCCGTCGCAGCCTCCCGTTCCGAGCGCCTGCAACGAATTCGGGATGCCGCCGACGCCGGTGAGCCCTGGGTGCGGGTCGAGGAGATCGGCTCCAGGGAGACCGCCGGCATGGTGCCGTGGACCTGGGTGGAGATGCATGTCCCGAGCGGCGCGGGATTGCGCCAGACGCTCGAGGCCGACCCGATGACCGGTGCTCCCCGTTACAGCCTCGAGGTAGTGCCGCTCGACCCTGGCACCGGCGACCGGCTTCCGGTGCCGGCCGACCTGGTGGGAATCGAGGAGTCGTTCACCGACCCGACAGAGTGGATGGCGGCGGTGGAGGCGAAACGGGCCCAGATTGAGGGCACGTAACAGCAGATCGACGGCTACCTTGCGGGCGTCTTTCGTATAATTGACGGCCGTGTCGGAAAGTAGCTAGCGTCAACACTCCTTCGTCGATCGTCCATCCCCACCTGCGAGGGAGGTCCCGCGTGGACGTCGCCGCTCTCATTACGGATCTCCAGAGCCGTGGCCTGCGGGTCGAGACACCGGTCGAGCGGCGCTCCGGTGGCGCGGGCCCGTCCGACTCCGGGTTGTTGTGGATCGAAGGCGTCGCCGTCACGGTGCCCACCGGTACCGCCTGGACCGACGCTTCGCCCTACCTGCTCCGGGAAGAGGACCAGGGATACGGCATCTACCGGGACGGCGAACGACTCGCCGGCGCCGCGGCCGGGAAGCGACCCCGCTTCTACGATCTCACCACCAGCGACGGCGTGCCCTACTGGAAGATCGCCCTGCTGCACCTCGATTCGCTGGCGTCGACGGTGCTCCAGACGTGCGCCTACTGGGGCAACAGCGACCAGTGCGCCTTCTGCGGGATCGGCCTGTCGCTCGCCGCCGGGCGGACCGTGGCCAAGAAGCGCCCCGAGGATCTGGCCGAGGTGGCCGTGGCCGCCCGGGATCTCGACGGCGCGGTCGACGCCACGCTCACCACCGGGAGTACCTCGGCGCCGGACAAGGGCGCGCTGTACGTCGGCCGGTGCGGAGCGGCGGTCAAGGAAGCGTCGGGGTTGCCGGTGGAAGTGCAGTTCGAACCCCCCGACAACCTCGACGTGATCGACCGGGTGGCCGACATGGGTATCGACTCGGTCGGCATCCACATCGAGAGCTTCGACCCGGTCGTGCTGGCCCGTATCGCCCCGGCCAAGGCCCGGACAGGGATCGAGGGCTACTTCGCCGCCTGGGAACGGGCCGTGGCCCGCTTCGGCGAGGGCCAGGTGTCGACCTACGTCATTCTCGGGATGGGCGAGGACCCCGACGTGACCGTGGAGGGGTGCCGGCGGGCGATCGACATCGGTGTGTACCCGTTCGTCGTGCCGTTGCGGCCGATCGCCGGGAGCCTGTTGGAGGATTCGCTGCCGCCGCCGGCCGAGTACATGGAGAACGTCTACCGCCGGGTGGTCCCCTACCTGCAGGCCCGGGGCATCGGGGCGGCGGGGGCGGCGGCGGGGTGCGCCCGCTGCCAGGCGTGTTCGGCGCTCGGCGCGCTCGAACGACTCGAGGCGGCCAAGCCCGAGCGCCGCCTCATCCCGGTGCAGGCCAGCTGATGCCGCGCCCGCAGATCCTGTGCCGGCCGGCGGCCGGGCCCGACGAGGCGACCCTGCACCACCGGATACGCCACGACGTATTCGTGCTCGAGCAGGAGGTGTTCGCCGACTCCGACCTCGACGCCCACGACGCATCGGACGCCACGATCAAGGTGGTGGCGTGGACCGCTGCACCGCTCACCGGCTGGGAGCCGGGCGGAGCGGTGCGGCTCTACCCGATTGAACCGGGGATCTGGCAAGGGGATCGGCTGGCGGTCCTGGCACCGTTCCGGCCGTGGCTCGGTGCGCCCCTGGTGCGTTTCGCGGTTGACACCGCTGCGGCGCTGGGCGGCACCGAGATGGTCGCCCATGTGCAGGCCGCCAACGTGCGGTTCTTCGAGCGGTTGGGATGGTGCCGGCGCGGGGATGCCGAGATCTATGTCGGTCTCCCCCATCAGCTGATGAGCATCGACCTCACGGTGCGGGTGGGAGCCCCGTTACCGGCTCGGTCCTAACGTCGAGCACGGTGGCCGTCGCGCCGCCGGCCGCGATCCGCAGGAGGCCGGAGTCGTCGAGCGTGCCGATCACCTCGGCCATGAGGCCGCGCTCGTGGAAGGCGGCTATGCAGTCCTTCTCCCGATCAGGCGGAGCGCAGAGCAGGAACGCCAGGCAGGGGAAGCAGCCCAGCCACTGCGCCATCCCGACATCGGCGGGCCGGGGCAGTGCGTCGAGGTCGACTGTCACGCCCAGGCCGCCGCACTCGAGCAGCATCCCGAGCGACCCGAGGATGCCGGCCATGCTGACGTCCTTGGCCGCCACCACCGCTCCGTCGGAGGCCACCGCCGCCAGGGTGCGGATATCGCCGGCGAGCTCGCCGCCCCGGGCGTCGAATGAACCGAAGAACGGGAAGTCGGGCCGCATCGTCCCTTCGATGCACCCGGCGAAGAGGAGGCTCTGCCCTGGAGCGGCGTTACGGACCGACAGGACCCTGCCCGGCGTCGCCCGCCCGAGCCCGAAGGCCGACAGCGACGGTGGCCCGTCGTTGATGGTGAGGTGCCCGCCGACCACCGGCACCCGGTAGAGCTCCGACCCGCGGCGAAGCCCTTCGAGCGCCTTTCTGGCCACGGCTTCGGGGCCGACGACGGTGTCGACCAGTGCCAGCGGCTCCGCACCCATCGCCGCGAGGTCGTTGACGTTGGTGAGCATGGCGGCGAGACCGGCGGCGAAGGGATCGGCCTGCACGAAGGCGGGCAGCATCACCTCACCACCGACGATCAGCGTCTCGTCGCCGGCAGCCACCACCGCGCCGTCGTCGCCGGGGCCGGCCTCCCAGTCGCTGCCGCCGAGGACTTCGGCGACCAGGGCGATCGGGGCCTTGGCCCGCAACCCGGGGAGGGCCCGCACCGCTTCGGCTATCTCCTCAACGGTCTGCCCGGCACCGGTCGGCTTCATGGCCGACATCCTCCTCTGCGGACCGGTCCGGCCGCCATCCGGGCATTGCACGATAGTGAATGGCTCTTCTACCATCGGACAGGTGAGCGCTCCCCCGCCGCAGGCTCCCCCCATTCCGTCTCTGCCTGACGATGTTGGCGTCGTGAACGTCGGGCTCTCGCTCTTCGCCGAGGCGATCGCCGCCCAGGACCGGCCGGTGGCCGACGTCGAATGGCGCATCCCGGCGGGGGGCGATCTCGAAGCGGTGGCCGCCCTTCGCCGCCTGTACGGCCATCGGGCGGCGGCCATCGATGAAGCCAATGCCGAAGTCGTGCGCCGCCTCGACAGCGGCGTGCCGCTGCTGGTTGGACTCGCACCCGCCGCCGAGGTCGTGCCGGGCTTGGGAGACCGCACGATCATCCACTGCGGCCCACCGATCGGCTGGGCCGACGTGTGCGACCCGCTGCGCCGCTCGATCCGTGCAGCGGTGATGGCCGAAGGATGGGCGGAGACGCCCGACGAGGCGGGCGCGCTAGTGGAGCAGGGCGAAGTGACGCTGGAACCCGCCAACCATCACGACACCGTCGTTCCGATGGCGTCGGCTCTCGGCCCGTCCGCCTGGGTCTGGATCGTCGAGAACCGTGACGGGGGCACCAAGGCGTTCTCGGGCATCAACCAGGGTCCGGGCGAGACCGCCTGGTTCGGCCGGGAAACCCCGGCGGCGGTCAAGCGGCTGCGCTTCCTGCGCGACGTCGCCGGACCGATGCTCAACGAGGCGGTCGGCGCCGCCAACGACGCCGCCGGCAACCCGCTCGACGTGTTCGCCATCGCCGCCCAGGGCCTGCAGATGGGCGACGACGTCCACATGCGCACGCAGGCCTCGACGAACCTGCTGATCCGCACGCTGCTCCCCCACCTGCTGGCGCTCGACTCGCCGGCCCGGGTAGAGCTCGGCCGTTTCCTGTCGGGGAACCACCTGTTCTTCCTCAACCTGGCCATGGCCGCCGCCAGTTCCCTCACCGCCTGGGCTCGCGAGGTCGACGGCTCCAGCATCGTCACCGGCATGGCCCGCAACGGCACGACGTTCGGCGTCCGCCTCCCCGGCTCCGACGAGTGGCACCTGGCACCGTCACCGCCGGTCGGCCACGCCCTCTACTACTCCGGCCAGGGCCCGGAGACGAGCGCTCCCGACATCGGCGACTCGGCCCTCCTCGAGCTCGTCGGCCTGGGTGGCCCGGCGGCGGCCGGGTCCCCAGCGGTCGCCGGTTTCGTCGGCGGCACCATGGCCGACGCCGTGAAGCTCACCCGGGACATGGACCAGATCTGCGCCGGCCGCTCGAGCCGCTTCAAGCTTGCGCTGCTCGACTTCCGCGGCACCCCGATCGCTGTCGACGTCCGCCGAGTGGTGGAGACCGGCATTACGCCACGGATCAACACTGGCATCCTCCACGTCTCCGACGGCAGCGGCCAGGTCGGCGCCGGCGTGGCCGTGGCGCCGGTGGAGTGCTTCCGCGACGCCCTGCTGGCCCTCGACCGGAAGCTCTCCTGAAGACCGATCGCTCCGCCGCTCTGCTTCCGCTCTTGCGGCGGTCGGGCCCCGCTCGCGTCGTGTGGGCCCGAGACACCGATCCGGCCTCCGGTTACGTAGGGCCTGCCGCCTGGTTGCGGACGCCTGACGGCATGGTCGGCCTGGCGCCGCCAGGCTCCCCGCTCGGGCCGCTGTGGATCAACCGCCCCGAACCCTGGCCGGTGCTGACCGACGGCTCGGTGTTGACCATCGACGACTCCGGCCTGCACCACGAGAACGGGACGCTCATCCTAGAACGCCGACATGCGGTTGCATGGCGCGGTCCGCTACCGGACGCCAACATCCTCGCGGGCGCAGAGGCCCGAGCCTCGGTCGAAGGTGCCCTCCGCTCCTACCGCTCCAGCACGCTGCTCGACCTTCCGTGGCGGGAAGCCGTCGAACCGGCTGCGGCGACCATCGGCCGTTTGGAGCCGCTCGACGCGCTCTCCACCCTGGCCCGCGCCCTCGGCGGCCTCGGGCCAGGTCTGACCCCGGCCGGTGACGACGCCCTCTCTGGAGTGCTGTTCGCCTTCCGGACGATGGCCGGCCCGACGGTGGAACCTGCCCTCCTGTCGGTTGCCCGCTCGGTCCGCACCAGCGAACTCGGATCTGCCGTTCTCCTAGCGGCCGCCACCGGATGCCACATCGAGCCGGTGCACGACCTGGCGATGGCCGCCGCCCACAACGACACCGTGAACGCCGCCAACGCCGCAGCCGCGCTCGACACCTTCGGCGCGTCCTCCGGCGCCGACGTCGCCTACGGCCTCCGCCTCGCGTTCACACACCGATAGCAACCGACGGTTTCCTACATCTCGACGGCGTCGTAGACCTCCTCGGCCGGGAGACTCATGAGCCGGTCGCACATGTCCTGCTTCAGAAAGGCGAGCCGCTCCTCCTCGGCTGGCGAAGCCGGGCCCCGCTTGGCCAGGTCGATGAACTCGTCGAGCACGAAGCCCGGCCGAAGCGTCAGTCGCACGGACGCCCCCGACCGGTGAGAGAAACGGAACACGTACTGGCCCATCGGGCTCGGCGGGCCGTCGGGCGCGAAGTCGGGGTCGTAGCGGAAACGGCCGCCCGTCACGGCTCGCGTGACCATCTCGAACGCGTCGCGCGCGCCCCCGCCGCCAAACGCCGACTCGATCGTGATGTCCTCACGGTCCGGTACGCCTCCACCGAGCAACGGGAACGCCCGCTCCATGACCTTGAACCCGTGGGCGACGCCCCCGATGGAGCTCCGGCCGCTGTACCGGACAACGTCATCGAACGAGATCCGCAGCAGGTCGCCGTGATCGAGGACCTCGAGGTACGGCGACGTCATGGGCCAACGGTACCGAACCTCAGCCGCGGAATGGACCGCCCGTCATCGACCATGCCGCTGAGCCTTCCCATATCCAGACTTCGCCTACCTGCTGCACCGGATCGGCGGCGCAAGCCAAGCCAGATCGGCACACACAGCGATGCGCCGCGCTTAGCTACACATAGTGTCGCTAAGCGCGGCGCATGTACCGCGCCCGCACTGGAATGCCGGATCTTTCTCGGGCCGGATCGTGCCGGTTATCGGCACGTCGAGCGTGCCCCTCCCGTACGATCGCCGCCATGGACGAGCTTTGGCCGGCGCCGGCTGTCGGCCAGCCGAAGGATGAGGCGGCCGCACGGCACGCACGCCGGGGATCGGTCCTCGTTCTCTTTTTGGTCGCTCTAGCCAGTGGTGGATTGACCTTCGCTCTGCTGAACCTGGAGGGGTTTGCTGCCATTACCGGACAGCGGGCGGTGGCCCGCGTTTCGCGCTGCGACGAAAGTCGGCACGGGAGCTGCTTCGGGGTGATCCGGACTCCAACCGGCGTGACACTCGACTCCAACGTTGAGATGCCCAAAACCGGTGCATCGGAGGGAGACGAGCTCCGCGTGAGGTACCGATCGGGGACAGCGGTCCCCGACACCCCATGGGGCCGCACCAGGCCGCTGTTGCTCGTCGGGTTCTTCGGCGCGATATCGGTGGCGGCGCTGGTTGGGACGTTTTTTGCGGCGTTCGGCCGAGGCAGTCGTTCCGGGAAACGACGCTGAACCGAGAAAGCCCTCGCGAGCCGGCTACTTGGCCTCTACGAAGACCGGTAGGTGCCGTACGCCGCGGAAGAGCGGGTTCCGCGTTCGGAG
>JAICGL010000049.1 GCA_025923175.1 Acidimicrobiia bacterium | reverse complement strand
GCGGCCCGCGTCATGCCTCGGATGAAGGCCTCCGCATTGACGGGGTCACCGTTGCTGAACGTCGTGCCGCTGCGAAGGTTGAACGTCCACTCTGTGCAGCCGTCGTTCTTTGACCACTTCTCGGCCACGCCGGGCGTCAACTCGGCTGTCTCGTCGTTGACTCTCACCAGCCCGACGAACAGCTGCTTGGTGACGAGGATGCCCTCGGACTCCTGAGCGTTGTAGGGATCGATGGCGGTCGGCTCGACGATTCCGATCCGGAACACGCCCCCCTGCTTGCCCTCAGTTGTCCCCTGCTGGTTCTGGTCTGGTTTGTCGTCGCCGCCACAGGCGGCAAACAGGAGGGCCGGCACCGCCAGAAGCGCTGCCCACCGATATGGCCTCGGAGTTCGACCCACGAAGTGCTCCTTCCGTCTTCTTTGACGTGCAGTCTCACGGCCCGCGACGTCGCGAGCAAGGACCGCAAGGACCGAGTCATACCCAATCCCTGGTCAGAACGTGCAGACGGAGCACCTTACGGCAATCGAAGCGTGCCCTATGTCCCACTTTTGCAACCATCAGGGCGTGCAACGTGTATCCGTGGTCGGGAACTCGGGCTCGGGGAAGTCGACGCTCGGGGCCGCGCTGGCCGCCCGGCTCGGGGCCCCCTACGTCGAGCTGGACTCGATCTTCCACCAGCCGGGGTGGGCCGAACTGCCCCGCGACGAGTTCCGGGAACGGGTCGGAGCACTGGCCGATGGCGACGCCTGGGTCATCGACGGCAACTACACGGCGGTGCGAGACCTCGTGTGGGCCCGGGCCGACACCGTGGTGTGGATTGACCTCCCGCGCCCCCTGGTGATGCGGCGGATCATCGGCCGGACGCTCCGGCGGGCCGCCCGCCGCCAAGAGCTGTGGAACGGCAACCGGGAGCCATGGTCCAACTGGCTCACTCTCGACCCGGAGCGTTCGATCATCATGTGGTCCTGGACCCAGCACGCCAAGTACCGGGTCCGCTACGCCGAGGCCATGGCCGATCCGGCCCTGGCCCATCTGACGTTCATCCGCCTCCGGTCCCCGGCCGAGGTGCGGGTCTTCCTCAGCGGCTGACGGGCTCGACCTCGGAGACTTTGCCGTCCGCCACGTCGAAGCGCCGGGTCAGGTGCAGCGATTCGAGGAGGCGGCGGTCGTGGGTCACGACGAGGAGGGTGCCGTCGAAGTCGTCGAGGGCCCGTTCCAGGGCTTCGATCGCTTCGAGGTCGAGGTGGTTGGTCGGCTCGTCGAGCACGAGGAAGTTGGTGCCCCGGGCCATGAGGACGGCCAGTGCGGCCCGCGATCGTTCCCCCGGCGACAGCGCCGCCTCGGGCCGGGCGGCCTGCTCGGCGGTGAGGTCGAACTTGGCCAACAGCGAGCGGGACTCCTGGGCCTTCTGACCGGTGGCGGCCATCACCGCTTCAAGCAGGGTGGCGTTCGGTGTCTCGCTCTCCCCCACCGTCGCCCGGTCCTGTCGAAGAATCCCCACGACCACCCCTGAACCGAGGCGGGCCACACCACCGGTGGCCGGGAGCCGTCCGGTGAGCATTTCGACGAGCGTCGACTTCCCGGCGCCGTTCGGGCCCGTGAGGGCGATCCGGTCCTGCCACCGAAGCTCGAGATCGACGGGACCGAGGCGGAAGGTGCCCCGCTCGACCACGGCCCCGCCCAGCGCAGCGACCACCTCGCCGCTGCGGCTCGTCGTCCGGAGGCTCATCCGCAGTTCCCAGCCTTCCCACGGCTTCTCGACACCGGCCAGCCGCTGGATGCGGGTTTCGAGCGCCCGGGCACCGGCGGCTGCCGACTCCGACCGCTCCTTCTGCCGGTCGGCCAGCATCTTGTCGTTGTCGGTTTTCTTCTGCCCCCGCCGGCTGATGCTCCAGTCCTTGCGCTGCCGGGCCGACGCCTCCAGCCGGCCCCGCTCCTCCCGGGCCGTGTCGTACCGGGCATAGGCCTGCTCCCGCCGCAGCCGCCGCTCCTCCATATAAGCGGTGAAGCCGCCGCCGAACTCGTCGAGGCGATGGCTGTGGAAGTCGATCTCGGCGATGTGGGTGGTGTGGTCGGCCAGCAGCGCCCGGTCGTGGCTCACCAGCACAACGCCGGCGTCGGCGCCGTCGAGGAACCGCCCCAGCCGCTCGAGTCCGTCGAAGTCGAGGTTGTTCGTGGGCTCGTCCAGCAGCAGTACGTCGAAGCGCGACAGCAGCACGGCGGCCAGGTTGACCTTGACCTGCTGACCGCCCGACAGTTGGGCCACCGGCCGGTCGAGGACCGTGGCTGGGACCCCGAGATCGGCCAGCACCCGGGGTACCCGCACATCGTGGTCGTCGCCGCCGAGGGCCAGCATCTCGGCCAGGGCGGCGTCATAGGCTCCGAGTTCGGCCGGCCCCGAGGCCAGCTCCAGGGCGGCCAGCGCCCGGTCGTGCGCCTCCTCGGCGTGGGCCAGGCCGGTCTTGCGCCGGAGGTACGCGGCGGTGGTCTCGCCCTCCTCCGGGTCGACCTCCTGCGTGAGATAACCGACGGTCAGCGCGGCCGGTGCCCGTTCCACCGTGCCGGACGCTGGCGCCTCGAGGCCGGCCAGCACCCGCAGCAAGGTCGACTTACCGGCGCCGTTGCGGCCGAGGATTCCGATCCGGCTGCCCGCGTCCACCGAAAGGTCGACCCGATCGAGGACGAGCCGCGGGCCGCGCATCACGGTCACGTTCCGGGCTGCGAGCATGATGACAGGCTAAGGGTGCAGCTACTGGTGGGCGATCGCGTCCAAAACGTTGAGCCGTGATGCCCGGCGTGCCGGGAAGATCGCGGCCAGTGTCCCGGCGAGGAAAGCGCCGAAGACGAACATCAGGAGCCGGCCGACGGGAAAGTCGAGGCGGTCGACGCCGAAGTCCTTCATGGCCGACACGGCCGCCCAGCCGAAGAAGGCGCCCACGCCGAGGCCCAGCACCGCCCCGAGCAGGGCGATGATGATCGACTCCCAGCGGATCATCCGCTTGACCTGGCGCCGGACCATCCCCACCGCCCGCAACAGGCCGAGCTCGCGGGTCCGTTCGAACACCGATAGCGCCAGGGTGTTGATGATGCCGATGACGGCGATCACGACGGCGAGGAGGAGCAGCACGGCGACGAGACCGAGGATCTGGTCGATCTGGCCGGCAACCTGTTCCTTGAACTCGGTCTGGCTCTGCAGTGCGACCGATGGGTAGCCGGCGATGATGGGGTCGACGGCCGCCCGGGCGGCCGCGTCGCTCACACCCGGAGCACGCTTGGCCAGGACGAGATAGTCGAGGTCGTTGCCGGCGTTCTCGGTGTAGTCGTCGAGCGTGATGATGTAGCCATTGGAGAACAGCGCGTCGTCGTGGTAGACGCCGACGATCTCCATCAGCTGCCGGCCGGTGCGGGGGAAGTCGGCGTTGATGCGCTGGCCGACCTGATACCCCTTGTCCTCGGCGACCTTGTCAGAGATCAGCAGCGTGCCGGGCAGGAAGTCGATGAGCTTCCCCTTGCGGAGGTCGATGTCCATCACGGCGCCAAAGGTGTAGGGGTCGATGGCGTCGTTGTGTTTGGTCTCTCCGTCGAGCTTGAACTCGCCGTAGAAACGCATCGGGGAAACGACCTGCAGCGCGGGCAGCTGCGACATCTTCAGGGCGACTTCGCGGCTGAACGGGTACTGCCCCCCGCCGGGGCCCTGGATGATGTAGTCGGCCTTCATGCTCCGTTCGAGCGTGGCCGCGAACGACGTTTTCAGCGACGCCGCCATGATCGTCACGAAGCTGACGAGCCCGAGCCCGATCATGAGCGCCGCGGCCGTCGACGCCGTTCGGCGAGGGTTGCGCATGGCATTGAGCCGCCCGAGCCGCCCGGGGACCCCGCGGAAACGGGCGGCCGGCGCCCCGATCACCCGGGACAGCGGCGCGGCCACCAGCGGCGACAGCATGGCCACCCCGCCGTAGAAGACGAGGGCGCCGAGGCCGACCAGACCCAGCCCGCCCCCGCCGAACAGCCCGGCCGCCAGGGCGAGCATGCCGAGGCCGAGCACGACACCGCCGGCGATCATCCGCCGGCGCAGCGTCCGGCCCTCGGGGATCTCTTCGGCGCCGCGGATGGCCGCCACGGGCGGCACCTTCGACGCCTTCCTGGCCGGGCCGAACGAGGCCAGGGTCGTGATCACGACCCCGACGAACATCGGGATGATGATCGTGCGCGGCTTGATGACCAGGGAGTGGGACGGCAGGTCCATGCCGAAGGCGGCGAGGAGCGACTTCAAGAGCGCGGCCACCACGACCCCTCCGCCGACACCGATGGCCGAGGCCACGAAGCCGACGATCAGCGCCTCGGCCAGCACTGACCGGGTCACCTGCTTCCGGCTGGCGCCGAGCGCCCGGAGCAAGGCGAGCTCCCGCAGCCGTTGGGCCACGATGATCGTGAAGGTGTTGAAGATGATGAACGAGCCGACGAACAGGGACACGGCGGCGAAGGCCAACAGGAAGACGTTGAAGAAGCCGAGGGCTTCTTTCACGTCTCCGGCCTGCTGTTCGGCGGCGACGTCACTGGTGACCGCCTCGATGCCCTGCGGCAGGACGCGCTGCAGCTGGGTCACCAACTCCGGCCGGGAGACGCCTTCTTTCGCTTTCACGGCGATCTCGTCGAACTCGCCGAGACGGTGAAGGACCCGCTGGGCGGTGGGCATGTCCCACAGCACGAACGTCGCGCCGGCCAGGTTGTCGGCGGAGCCGAACCCCACGATGCCGACCAGCGTGTACGTACCGGTCTGGCTGGCGTCGATGCGGACCTTGTCGCCGACCGCGAAGTTCTCGTTCTTGGCGGTGCCGGCGTCGATGACGACCTCGTCGTCGCCCTTCGGAGCCCGGCCTTCCTTGATTTTGAAGGGTGACAGCGTCCCGAGGCCGGAGGCTGACCCGCCGAAGCTCGGCGCCATCTGGTTGCCGACGAACTTGCCGTCCTTCCCCACGATCGGGGCGCGGCCCTGCACGTAGCCCTCGGCCTGCTCGACCCCGCTGACTTCCCGCACCGCCTCGAGGAGCGACTCCTTGACCGGGCCCCGGGTCGGTGCCGACGGGTCCTGCGGGGTGAGCTCCAGGGTGGAACGGATCTGGGCATCGGTGTTGCCGGTGACTTCGCTGAAGAGCGTGTCGAACGTCGCCCCGAGCGTGTCGGTCAGCACGAACGTGCCGGCCACGAAGGCCACGCCGAGGACGACCGACAGAGCCGTCAGGGCCAGACGGAGCTTGTGGGCCAGCAGGCCCTTGATCATCACCCGACGCATGTGGTGCTACCCCTCAAGCGTCTTGAGCCGGTCGAGGACCCGCTCGGCTGTCGGGCCTTCCATCTCGTCGACGATGTGGCCGTCAGCCAGGAACACCGCCGCATCGGCGTAGCCCGCCGCCGTCGGATCGTGGGTCACCATCACGACCGTCTGACCGAGCTCGTCGACCGATTTTTCGAGGAAGCTCAGAATCTCCGCCCCGGCCCGGGAGTCGAGGTTGCCGGTCGGCTCGTCGGCGAAGACGATCTGCGGCCGGGTGGCCAGCGCCCGGGCCACCGCCACCCGCTGCTGTTGCCCTCCCGAGAGCTCGGTCGGCCGGTGGGACAGGCGCGGTCTCAGCCCGACGGTGTCGACCACCTGGTCGAGCCAAGCCTTGTCCGGTTTCTTGCCGGCCAGGTCGAGCGGCAGCGTGATGTTCTCCAGGGCGGTGAGCGTCGGCAACAGGTTGAAGGCCTGGAAGATGAACCCCACCTGATCGCGCCGGAGTTGCGTCAGCGCCTTGTCGTCCAGCACCGACAGATCGGTCTGGCCGAGGAAGACATTGCCGCTGGTCACCACGTCGAGCCCCGCCAGGCAGTGCATCAGCGTCGATTTCCCCGAGCCGGACGGGCCCATGATGGCGGTGAAGCGCCCCGTGGGGAACCCGACGGTGACGGAGTCGAGCGCCCTGACGGCCGCGTCACCCTCCCCGTAGATCTTGCTCACTTTGACAGCGCGGGCGGCGTAGTTGACGTCAGTAGCAGTGATGTCGACAGACATGAAGGGGCAAGTTACCCCCTCGTAGGAACAGTCGTCTGAACTAAAGGTTGCCGCGCCGTTCCTGTTCGCGCTCGATGGCCTCGAACAGGGCCTTGAAATTCCCGGCGCCGAACCCCCGCGACCCTTCCCGCTGGATGATCTCGAAGAAGAGGGTCGGCCGGTCCCCCATGGTCTCGGTGAAGACCTGGAGGAGATAGCCCTCGTGGTCACGGTCGACGAGGATCCCGAGATCGGCCAGCGCCTCCCAGGGAAGGTCGATGCCGGCCATGCGCGCCTTGGCGTCCTCGTAGTAGGTGGCCGGCACCCGCAGGAAGCGGACGCCCCGATCGCGCAACGCGCGCACGGCCGTCACGATGTCGTCCGTCCGGAGCGCGATGTGCTGGACGCCGGGGCCGCCGTAGAAGTCGAGGAACTCCTCGATCTGGCTCTTGCGCCGCCCCTCGGCAGGCTCGTTGATGGGGAGGACGACCTTCGATCCGTCCCATACCACCGTCGACATCAGCGCCGAGTACTCCGTGGAGATGGTCTCGTCGTCGAAGTGGACCAGCTGGTCGAAGCCGAAGATCCGGGCATAGAAGTCGACCCACTGCGAGAGCGCGCCGAGCTCCACGTTGGCCACCACGTGGTCGACGCGGCCGAGCCCGACCGGAGGACCGACCGGCGGCGCCACCGGAGGCGTTTCGTAGCCGGGAGCGAACAGCCCCAGATAATCGTCTCGCTCCACGAACGTGTGGCGGGTCTCGCCGTAGGTGGCAACGCTGGCCCGCACGATGCGGCCCGAGGCGCCGGAGATCACATGCGGGGCTTCCACGCCGATGGCGCCCCGGGCGGTGGCCGCCCCGTAGGCGGCAGCGGCGTTCTCCACCACGAAGGCGACGTCGCGCACTCCGTCGCCGTGGGCGGCGACGTGAGCGACGATCGGCGACGACGGCACGATCCCGGCCGTCACCACGAAGCGGATGTCGCCCTGGGCCAGCACGTAGGAGACCCGGTCGGTCACGCCCGTCTCCGGGCCGGCATAGGCCACGATGTCGAAGCCGTAGCACCCGGCGAAGAAGGCGGCCGACGCCCGGGCGTTGCCGACCCAGAACTCGATGTGGTCGATGCCTCCGAGCGCCGGGGCCGCAACCGACGCCTTCGGCGACGCTGCATTGAGCCAGTCAGACGCTGTCTTTTCGGGGACACCCCGAACCCCGGGACTCATGCGACGTGCCGCTCCTCGTAGGCGAGTCGGTCGGCCTCGAGCCCGTCCCAGAAGGCCTTCACGCCGTCGAGCATCTCGGCGGCGCCGGCCAGGAACTTGTTCTCGTCGAAGTCGGGCCGGAAGAAGGCCTCGGCCAGCTCGTCGGCGGTGTGGGCGGCGTGCTGGTCCTCGATCTTGTCGTGCCAGATCCAGAAGCCGAGCGGCAGCTCGGGGCACTCCCGCTCCTTGAAGGCGGTGAGCCCGGCGATGAGCTCCTTCCAGAACCCGGCGGCGGCCCAGTTCTCCACGGCGTACGACGCGCCCTCGGCGATCGAGGCGTCCTCTGAGCCGTAGATCCGGAACAGCTCGTCACAGAAGAACAACGTGGAGGCGGTGCCGTGGCGGCGCTTGCCCATCTCGTCGAACCCCAGCCCGAGCGGGGCGCCGAAGCGGAGCAGCCACTCGAAATGGGCGGCGGTGAAGCGGAACCGGCCCCCGTCGACCGTACCCTCGGTGCCGACGATGTCGGGATCCTCGCCTTCGGGGACGGCCTGCCCGGCCTTCGTTGGCCGGAACACGACCCCGAGTTCGTTCATGAGGATCTCCTTGCCTGACCGGTAGGACTCGAGGTCGGCCGCGTTCATCACCTTGCGAAACTGCGCCTCGACGAACAGGTGGCTGAAGACGGAGAACTGAACGGTCAGGTGGCGGACCTCGTCACGGTCGGCCGTGCCCTCGGCGAACCAGCGGGTGTAGGCGTTGTCGACCACCACGGGGTGGTGGTGGACGAGGGCCTCCACCCGCGAGCGAAATCGGGCGAGGTCACCGGAGGTACGGACGGGCATGGGAGGCTCCTTTGCCTGATGCGCCGATGCTCAGTCAAGTGGACGCCTGCTGCCCAGATCTGTCAACATGTTTAGCTTTTGTTGAGCAAACTGCTCAATCAAATTGGACATCTGTCGAGCATTCCGGCCACATTGCCCACCTTCTCGGGGGCGGCGGTAGAGTCCGCCTGTGCCGGAGCCTCTTGACACCGTCGATTGGCGGGTCCTCCGGGTGCTTTCAGAGGGCTCCCGGATCGGGATGCTCGAGCTGTCGCGCCGGGCGGAGGTGGCCCGTGGCACGGCCCAGGCCCACGTCGACCGCCTCGTCAGCAACGGGGTGATCACGAGCTTCGCTCCCCACCTCGACGTGCGGGCCATGGGTTACGGCGTGCTGGCCTTTACCACCATCGATATCGCCCAGGGCCGCCTCGGCGACGTCGTCGCCCACCTCCGGGAGATCCCGGAGGTCCTCGAGGCCCACGCCACCACGGGAGCCGACGACCTCCTGTGCCGGGTCGTCGCCCGCAGCAACGACCACCTCCAGGAGGTCCTGAACCGGATCCTGGAGGTCCAGGGCATCAACCGCACGCAGACGGTCATCGCCCTGTCCGAGCAGATCCCCTACCGCGTCACCCCTCTGGTGGACGCCGCGGGAGGCGAGCGAAAGCTCCGCCGGGTCAAGGGCTAGGGCGCGCAGCCCTAGCGGATGACCGGCTGATTGGCTCGTTCTGCGTCGGTGAGGACGATTTCGTTGTCAGGCCCGGAGGCCTGCGTCGAGGCGCCGGGTCGGGGTTCGATCCACGAGTCCTCCCCGAGGAACACCTCGAGGAAGGCCCGGAGCTCGGCAAGCCCCTCCACCCGTGCCTTGTAATAACGACGTGTGCCTTGACGCCTCTCCGTGACCAAACCGCTGTCCTTCAGGATGCGGAGGTGCTGTGAAACCGCGGGGCGGCTCACCTCGAAGTGCGAGGCGATCTGTCCCGCCGTCAGCTCCCGGTCACGGACCAGACGGACAATTTCCCGCCGGTGACGCTCAGCGATGGCCCGAATCGCAGCTTCCACGGCCTTCATTTAAGCGCAGCCTCACATGCTTCCTCAAGTAGACAGGAGAATTCCCTGACCACAGGGGTAATCAGAACCGTCGAGGTCCCCTGACAGATCACCCCCCAGAGGGCCACGAAGTGTGGGTATCGTCAGTCCCATGCCGCTCCGCTCTCCCCTGATCGTGCCCTCCGTTTTGCCCGCCGACTTCTCGCGCCTCGGCGACGACGTCGCCGCCCTGGAAAAGGCCGGGGTCGACCGCATCCAGTGGGATGTGATGGACGGGCACTTCGTCCCCAACCTGACCTTCGGCCCCGACGTGATCGCCGCCTGCCGGCCCCGGGTCGCCGTCGGGTTCGAGGCCCACCTGATGGTGAGCAACCCCGACGATCTCCTCGGCCGCTACGTCGACGCCGGCTGCGAGCTGGTCATCGTCCATGCTGAGACCTGCACGCATCTCCACAAGACGCTGAGCGAGATCCGGGCCCTCGGAGCCCGGTCGGGAGTGGCGCTCAACCCGTCGACCGGGATCGAGGCCGTCCGCCACGTCGTCGACCTGATGGACCTGCTCCTGGTGATGACGGTCAACCCCGGGTTCGGCGGCCAGGCCTACATCGCCACCATGGAGCCCAAGATCGCTGAAGCCAGGACGCTCATCGACCACAGCGGGTTCGACATCGAACTCGAGGTCGACGGTGGTATCGCCCCCGCGACGATCGCCGGGGCGGCCGGCGCCGGTGCCGACGTGCTCGTCGCCGGCAGCGCGCTCTTCCGGGACCCCGAAGGCCTCGAGCATGCGGTCTCCGACCTCCGGGCCCGCGCCACCGCGGCGCACGAGGGTCGCTAGCTGGGCCTCTGGAAGCCGTCGCCCTCACCGGACACGGCCGGGAGGCGGCGGTAGCCGCCCACAAATACAGCAGAACGTCCGGCATAACCCGGACATCTCGGTCGAAGCTGGGCCCACCATGTGAGGGCTGGAGAGGACCCGGGCCTCGCGCCGTCGAAAGGCCCGCTCATGATGCACTGGAGGGCCGAGCCCGTGCCGAGTCCGACGCCTGCCCGCTCCCGGCGGCCGATGCCTTCGGCGCGCCCTCAGCGCAGCGAGCAGCCAGTCCTCGTCCGCTTTCTCACCATGGCCGTCGCCGCCCTGCTTACGGCCAACGGCGTCATCATTGCCGAGCAGGCCAGTGGGCGCGACCTGATCACGCTCTCACGCGACGGCGTCGACAACGCTCGCGAGGCTGTCGCCCGGCTCCTCGACCCCAACAAGGAGTCCACCGACAAGGTCGCCGGTCAGGTCCTCGAGCAGACGACGACCACCACGGCTCCCGGCGAGACCACGACCACGACCGGCGCGGCCGCGGTGACCCCTCCCCCGGTTGAGACGCCCACCTCCGGCCCGGCGGCCACCGCCCCGGCCACGACCCCGACGACGGCCAAGAAGGCCAAGGGCGGCACCGACTGGGCCCACGTGGCCGACACGGTACGGCCTTACGTCGAGAAGGAAACCAGCCTTCCGTTCAAGGGCGCCGTCCCGGTGGCGGTCCTCGACGCCGGCAGCTTCACAAACCGGCTCAATGCCGTCCGCCTGAACCCGGCCATGGAACGGGCCCGGCGGGCCGAGGCCACGCTGCGGGCGCTGGGCATCATCGAGCCCGGCGTCAACCTGGCCGATCAGGTGAAGCGCCTCTCGACTGGCAGCGTCACCGCCTTCTACGACGTGAAGGCCAACGAGCTCGTCATCCGGGAGGGCAACCTCACCCCCTTCGTGCTGAAGACGATCGTCCACGAGCTCGTGCGGGCCGACTACGACCAGCACTTCGAGCTCGACCGGCCCGACCTGACGGCGCCCGATGACGAGACCGGTGTCGCCTGGGACAGCCTGGTCGAGGGAGCGGCCTCCCGCATCGAGAGCCGGTTCATCGCCGCCCTCCCCGACAAGGACAAGCAGTCGGTCCAGGCCGAGCAGCAGCGCCTCGCCAGCCAGCTGCCGAAGGACCTGCCCGACTACGTCCTCGTCCAGTACGCCTTCCCGTTTGGGTCTGGGCCCCGTTTCGCCGACGCCCTGATGAGCAACGGCGGAGCCGCCCGGGTCAACGCCGCCTTCCAGGCGCCGCCGCGGACCACCGAGCAGATCATCCACCCCGACATGTTCCTGGCCGGTGAGGGGCCGAAGCCGCTGGCCGACCCGGCCGCCGACGGGCCCGCTGTCCGCTCCGGATCGCTCGGCCAGCTGATGCTCTCGCTCATGCTCGCCCAGGTGCTCGACCCGGGAGACGCCGAGAGCGCCGCCGACGCCTGGGGCGCCGACCGCTACGTGGCCTGGCAGAACGGCGGCCAGACCTGCGTCCGGCTGGCGATCACCATGGACACGCCCGAGAAGGCAGCTGAACTGGGCGCAGCCCTGGCCGATTGGGCCCAGAACACGCCGGGAGCCACGGTGGCCGGGCAGGGCCCGTTCACCGTGACCCGCTGCGCCTAGCTCTCGGCGAGGCGCTTAGCTTTCGGCGAGGCGCTTCTCGAGGTCCTTCAGCTGGTCGTGGAGGACGGTGGGGAGGCGCGCACCGAACGTCTCGTAGTGCGCTTCGATCTGGGGCAGCTCCACGCGCCACTTGTCACGGTCGACCGTGGTGAGCTCCGCGAGCACGGCCGGGTCGATGTCGAGCCCCGTCGAGTCGAGCGCGCCGTCGGCTGGGAGCCGCCCGATGGGCGTGTCGACCGCCTCGCCCTCGCCTTCTACCCGCTCGATGATCCACTTGAGGACACGGCTGTTCTCGCCGAACCCGGGCCACAGGAACGCCCCGTCGTCGCCGCGGCGGAACCAGTTGACCCAGAAGAGCTTCGGGAGCTTGTCGGCGTCGGTGGCCGCTCCGATCTCGAGCCAGTGGCTGAAGTAGTCGCCCATGTTGTAGCCACAGAACGGCAGCATGGCGAAGGGGTCGAAGCGCAGCTTCCCGACGGCGCCGGCCTGGGCGGCGGTGGTCTCCGAGCTCATGATTGAGCCGAGGAAGACGCCGTGTTCCCAGTCGAACGACTCGGTCACCAGCGGCACGTTGGTCGCCCGCCGGCCGCCGAAGAGGATGGCCGAGATGGGCACGCCGGCCGGGTCTTCCCACTCGGGGGCGATGGACGGGCACTGGGCTGCCGACACGGTGAAGCGGGCGTTGGGGTGGGCGGCCGGCGTCCCCGACTCCGGTGTCCAGTCCTGCCCCTTCCAGTCCTTGAGGTGAGCGGGCGGAGTGTCGGTCAGGCCCTCCCACCAGATGTCGCCGTCGTCGGTCTCCCCCACGTTGGTGAAGACGCAGTCGTGCGTCAGCATGGCCACGGCGTTGGGGTTCGTCTTCTCTGACGTGCCGGGGGCGACGCCGAAGAAGCCGGCCTCGGGGTTGGTGGCGTAGAGGCGC
>JAICGL010000048.1 GCA_025923175.1 Acidimicrobiia bacterium | reverse complement strand
CGTCCGGACTGGCGCCGATGCCGTGAATGATGGAGTTGGCATAGAACGAACCAACCGCCACCGGATTGGTCGGGTCCTTGACGTCGATGGCCGTGAGCACACCCGGGAAGAGCGAGGCAGCCCAGTATGTATTGCCGTCCTGGGACCAGTTGCCTTCGTGCGAACCGCCGGCGAACGGCCTGCTGGCCACGAGCCTGGGATTGGCGCAGTCCTGGCCGACGTCGTAGATGTCGATCCAGCCTGCCTGGGTAAAGCCGGTGAACACCGTCTGGGCATTGGTGTGCAGCATCACCCCCGCCAGGAGTTTGCGGCCCGGGTGAACCTTCAGTGACTCCCAGGGCGAAAGCATGGCCGGGGTCGTCAGGTTCTTTGTGACCTTGGGATCGCTGCGGTCAGAGGCGTCGACGACCTGGACCCCCCGCCGGGTCTGGGAGCCGGCCGCCGTCTCGTAGTACGCGCAGTCGCCGTAGTAGGAGGCCTGGTAGGCGGCGCCCTCGAACCCCTCGCTCCGGCTGTAGTGCCCGACGAGCGTGAGGTTGCAGTTGTAACCCTCCTTGGACCGGCCGCTCTTCCGGTCGGCGATGGGGACCTCACCCTGGATACCGGTCTCCGGGCGATCGCCCGGCGCGCACGCCGCAGGCCTCGGCACCGGCCCCTCGAACACCGAGGATTCGGCGGCGGCCGAGTTCACGAGCGGCACCCCGAGAAGACCGCCGACGAGCGAATGCATCAGTGCCAGATGCAGCAGGAAGCTCCTCGGCTTCCGCGCCTGTCCCATCAGGATCTCCTCCCCCTCCAGCCTTACGACGATCCTAGGAGTGGCTCCTGGAGGGAGTCCATCGGGGGCGGCGCACCAGATAAACGGTCAGCACCACGACGGGCACGAGCATGTATGGCCAGACTCTGGAGTTCTGCCCGACCTGCCACCCCTGGTCCGACGCCAGGAGGCGAGGGTCTCCCGGCGATCCCAGCCATCGGTCGGGCGAGATGAACAGCGGCCCTGGCATCGGTGACGTCACCGAAGTCGTCGACGTCACCGAGGTCGTCGACGTCACCGAGGGAGGGGGCGTTATCGACGAAGGGGTCGTAGGTGAGGTCGGCGGGGTCGCCGAACGTGAGGCGGTCGTCGGCCGTGACGAGCTCCTTGCCGGCGCCGGTCGAGGGGCCGGGCGATCTGCCGAGCGGGACGGGCTTGCGGCCGAGGAGCCGGTCGGAGCGGCCGTCGGCGATCCGCCGGGCGCCACTCCCGGCTGACCGGCAGTCTGCGGGCTGACTTCCGGGCCCGAGCCGCTCGCCGGAGCAGCCGGAGGCTCCGCACCGTCGAGGTCAATGCGACGGAGCCGGTTGTTGCCGGTATCGATGACGATCACGTCGCCCTCGCCGGTGACGGCCACGCCGCGAGGCTCGGCGATCTTGGCGGCGGTGGCGGGCCCTCCGTCGCCGCCGAAGGAGGAGGCACCCGTCCCGGCCACGGTGCGGATCAGCCCGGTCCGGAGGTCGACGGCACGGATCCGGTCGTTCATCGAGTCGGCGATGTACAGCGTCGACCGCCAGATGGCGATGCTGCGGGGCTCGTGCAGGCGGGCGTCGACGGCCGGGCCACCGTCCCCGGAGAACCCGGCAGGGCGGCCACCGGCGACGGTGGTGATCATCCCGCCGGGTGTGATGCGGCGGACCGACGGCACGGGGGAGCCCTCGGCGTTCGACACATAGAGGTTGCCGGCGTCGTCGAAGGCGAGACCGCGGGGGTCGTCGAACCGGGCCGCGGTGGCCGGGCCGCCGTCACCCGAGTAGCCGCGCTCGCCGTTTCCGGCGATGGTCGTGATGACGCCGGCCGGATCGACCCGCCGCACCCGGTAGTTGGCCGTATCGGCGATGATCAGGCTGCCGTCACGGGCGATGACCAGGAACCGGGGCCGGTTGAGCCGGGCGGCCGTGGCCGGCCCGCCGTCTCCGCCGTAGCCCTCCTGGCCGGTTCCGGCCACTGTCGTGATCACGCCGGTGGCGAGGTTGACCTTGCGGATGCGGTGATTCGGGCTGTCCGCAATGAAGACATTGCCCCGGTTGTCGACCGCCACCCCGTGAGGCGTCTTGAGCGACGCCTCGGTGGCCGGCCCGCCGTCACCGCTGTCGCCGCCATACCCGTTACCGGCGATGGTGGTCACCTTGCCCGAGGGGTCGAGGCGACCGATCTGGTGGTGGTACGTGTCGGTGAAGAAGATTTCGCCGTTGGCGGCGACGGCGGCGGTCCGAGGCTGGGCGAGGCCGCCCGCGATCGTGACGATGGTGCCGGCGCCGTCGGCATGGGCAGGCCCGGACGCGCCGGGGAGAGCTACGCAAACGGCGAAGACAATCCCCAGCATGCGCCCGAGGTTCCGGAGAGAACGCGGATTCGGGTTCATTGCAGGGCGGATGTTCCCTCGCGCGCAGAGTGTTTAAACGTTTCCGATACCCTCGCCGGGCATGGGACGAGTCCATGAGCTGAGCCGTCGGTTGTTCCTCTGCGAGCTCGGCAAAGGAGCGGTGGCGGCGGTCGTTCTCGGTGCCGGGGCAGCCTGTGTCGAGGACCGGGAGGACACCGCAATCGACCCGGAACGGGTCGGTGCCGAGGACGGTGGCGGCCTGGTCTGGCAGCGGGCTGCCCTCGGCTCAGTGTCGGCCTACGTCCTGGCCCGAGGCCGGCAGGCGGCGATCGTCGACACCGGCCTCAAGGGAAGCGAGGCCAAGATCGGAGATGCGGTCAAGGCCGCCGGCCTGGAGTGGGCCGACGTGCGGCATGTCATCGTCACCCACAAGCATCCCGACCACGCCGGCAGCCTGGCCGCCGTCCTGGCGGCGGCCTCCAATGCGACGGTCTCAGCGGGGGAGGCCGACATCGGCGCCATCCAGTCCCCCCGCCCGATCGAAGCCATCGCCGACGGCGCCGAGATCTTCGGTCTTCAGATCGTCGCCACCCCCGGGCACACGCCCGGGCACATTTCGGTCTTCGACGCCGGTGCCCACGTGCTCGTGACCGGCGACGCGGTCAACGGCAGCGGCGACGGCGTCGCCGGGCCGAACCCCCAGTACACCGAGGACATGGCAAAGGCCACCGAGTCGGCGAAAAAGCTCGCTGCCCTCGACGTCGACACGATCCTCTTCGGTCACGGCGAGCCGATCAAAGGCGGGGCGCGCCAGGCCCTGGAGAAGCTGGCGAAGACGCTGGGTTAAACGTTGCGGCGGTAGCGGCCGCCGACCTCGAAGAGGGTTTGGGTGATTTGCCCCAAAGAGCAGCAGCGGACGGCGTCCATGAGGACCTCGAAGCAGTTGCCGCCTTCGAGGGCTGTCTCGCGTAGCCGTTCCAGTATCTCCGGGCGTTCGTCGGCGGTGCGGCCCTGGAACTCCCGCAGGCGCGTGAGCTGCGACTGCTTCTCTTCTTCGGTGGCCCGGGCCAGCTCCAGCGTGTCGGGGACGTCGGAGCCGTTGGGGTTCCGGAAGGTGTTGACCCCGATGATCGGGAGCGAGCCGTCGTGCTTGCGCTGCTCGTAGAGCATCGACTCGTCCTGGATCTTGCCCCGCTGGTAGCCGAGCTCCATCGCCCCGAGCACACCGTTGCGTTCCGAGATCCGGTCGAACTCCGTCAGGACAGCCTCTTCGACGAGATCGGTCAGCTCGTCGATGATGAACGAGCCCTGCAGCGGGTTCTCGTTCATGGCCAGGCCCCATTCCCGGTTGATGATCAGCTGGATGGCCATGGCCCGGCGCACCGACTCCTGCGACGGCGTCGTCACCGCCTCGTCGTAGGCGTTGGTGTGCAGCGAATTGCAGTTGTCGTAGATGGCGATCAGCGCCTGCAGTGTCGTGCGGATGTCGTTGAAGTCCATCTCCTGGGCGTGGAGTGACCGGCCGGACGTCTGCACGTGGTACTTGAGCTTCTGCGACCGCTCGTTGGCGCCGTAGCGCTCCTTCATGGCCACGCCCCAGATGCGGCGGGCCACCCGCCCTATGACGGAGTACTCCGGGTCCATCCCGTTGGAGAAGAAGAAGGACAGGTTGGGGGCGAAGTCGTCGATGTCCATGCCCCGGGCCAGGTACGACTCGACGTAGGTGAACCCGTTGGACAGCGTGAAGGCCAGCTGCGAAATGGGGTTCGCGCCGGCTTCGGCGATGTGGTAGCCGGAGATCGACACCGAGTAGAAGTTCCGCACCTTGTTCTCGATGAAGTACTCCTGGATGTCGCCCATCATCTTGAGGGAGAACTCCGTCGAGAAGATGCAGGTGTTCTGGCCCTGGTCCTCCTTGAGGATGTCGGCCTGCACCGTGCCCCGCACCGTGGACAGCGTGTCGGCCCGAATGCCCTCGTACTCCTCGGCGGTGGGCTCGTGGCCCATCTCCTCGACGAAGGCCTCCACCCGCTGGTCGATGGCGGTGTTCAGGAACATGGCCAGGATCGTGGGCGCCGGCCCGTTGATCGTCATCGACACCGACGTCGTCGGGTCGCACAGATCGAAGCCGGAGTAGAGGACCTTCATGTCGTCGAGCGTGGCGATCGACACCCCCGACGTGCCGACCTTGCCGTAGATGTCGGGCCGCTCGTCGGGGTCGAAGCCGTACAACGTCACCGAGTCGAACGCTGTCGACAGGCGGGTGGCCAGATGGCCCTCGGCCAGATAGTGGAACCGCCGGTTGGTCCGGAACGGGTCGCCCTCGCCGGCGAACATGCGCGCCGGGTCTTCGCCTTCAGGTTTGAAGGTGAACACGCCTGCGGTGACGGGGTAGTGGCCGGGCAGGTTCTCGGACCGCAAGAACCGCAGCAGTTCGCCGTGGTCTTCGTAGCGGGGGAGCGCGACCCGGGGGACTTTCGAACCTGACAGCGATTCCCGAACGAGGATCGTGTGCAGCTCCCGGTCCCGGACCTTCACCACCATCTCGTCACCGGAGTACTGCTCCACCACCGTCGGCCACCGCTCGAGCAGCTTGCGGTCGGCGTCGGGCAGCGCCTCGCGGGCTTCGGCCAGCGCGGCGTCGAGGTCGGCCATCGTCGCGTCGGCCACACCGTCGCGCTCGGCCATCATGGCCCTGGCCGTCTCGAGCGCCTGGCAGCGCCGGGCGGCCGCCGCCGACTCGGCCGTCTGGCGGTGGTAGTCCCGCACGGTGGAGGCGATGTCGGCCAGGTACCGCGACCGCTCGGGCGGCACGACCGGGTTCACCGCCGAGCTGACCTTGATCTCGACCGGCTCCAGCGCTCCTTCGGTGGGCACCTTCAGCCCCTTGTCGACGAGCAGGCCCCGGAGGTGCTGGTACAGGGCGGTCACGCCGTCGTCGTGGAACCTCGACGCCACCGTGCCGTAGACCGGCATCTCTTCGGGCTTGGCGCTGAACGCCTCCCGGTTGCGGACCAACTGGCGGCGCACGTCGCGCAGAGCGTCTTCGGCGCCGCGCCGGTCAAACTTGTTGATGACGACGGCCTCGGCGAAGTCGAGCATGTCGATCTTCTCGAGCTGGGACTGCGCCCCGAACTCCGGCGTCATCACGTAGATGGGGACGTCGACGTGGGGCACGATCGCCGCGTCGCCCTGCCCGATGCCGGGCGTTTCGATGATGACGAGGTCGAAGCCGGCCGCCTTGAGCCCGGCGATCATGTCGTCGAGGGCGTCGGGCAGTTCCTTGGCGCCCCGGGTGGCCAGCGACCGGAAGTACACCTGGCCGGAGTCGAGCGTGTTCATGCGGATGCGGTCGCCGAGCAGCGCCCCGCCGCCCTTGCGGCGCGTCGGGTCGACGGCGATGACCGCCACCCGCAGCTTGTCCTCCTGATCGAGCCGGAACCGCCGCAGCAGTTCGTCGGTCAGCGACGACTTGCCCGAGCCGCCGGTGCCGGTGATGCCGAGGACGGGCACGCTGCGCCCGCCCGCCGCCCGCCGCAGCTCCTCCAGCTTGTCGTCGGGGAGCGCGTCGCACTCCAGTGCGGTGATGAGCCGGGCGAGGGCTCGCTGGTCCCCGGCGAAGACGTCCTCGAGCGCCGGCGGCCCGTCACCGACGGGATCGACGTCGCAGGTCTTGATCATCGTGTTGATCATCCCGGCCAGGCCGAGGCGCTGCCCGTCCTCCGGCGAGAAGATCTTCTCGACCCCGTACTCCTCGAGCTCGCGGATCTCCTTCGAGACGATCGTGCCGCCGCCCCCGCCGTAGACCTTCACGTTGCTTGCGCCCCGGGCCCGCAACTGGTCGACCAGGTACTTGAAGTACTCGACGTGACCGCCCTGGTACGAGGACACCGCGACGCCCTGCACGTCCTCATGAAGGCAGGCGACCAGCACCTCATCCACCGACCGGTTGTGGCCCAGATGGATCACCTCGGCACCCTGCGACTGCAGGATGCGCCGCATGATGTTGATCGAGGCGTCGTGGCCGTCGAAGAGGCTGGCGGCCGTGACGAATCGGACCGGGTGGGAGGGCGCGTGAAGGGAAGGCTTGGCCATGGCCTGGATAATAGTCGGAAGTCCTACTATCTGTCTACCTAGAACTTGTTGTATCATGCAGCTATGGGCGCGAAGCGAAGACTCCCCTTCGACCCGATCGACGAGGCCCGCCGCCACTGGGAAAGTCGGTGGGGCCGGGGCGACGCCATGGCCGCTGCCACTGCAATCATGCGGGTCCAGCAGATCGTCCTCGGCGCGGTCGACGAGACCCTCCGCCCGTTCGACCTGACCTTCGCCCGCTACGAGGCGCTGGTGCTGCTCCAATTCTCCCGGAAAGGCTCGCTACCCCTCGGGAAGATGGGCGAGCGGTTGATGATCCACCCGACGTCGGTGACCAACATCGTCGACCGCCTCGAGGTCCAGGGCTTCATCCGCCGGGTGCCCCACCCCACCGACCGGCGCACAACCCTGGCCGAGATCACCGACCAGGGCCGGGAGGTCGTCGAGGAGGCCACCCGGGCCGTCACCCAAGCCTCGTTCGCCATGGACGGCCTGTCGGAGCGGGAGGTCGAGCAACTCATCCGCCTCCTCCGCAAACTCCGCTTCGCCGCCGGCGACTTCGAGGCGTAGACGCGACAACGCCGGCCCGTGGGGCCGGCGTGTCGACTGCCTGATTCCGGTGAGCTACATGTCGTTGCGGGTCTCGCAGGAGCGGTCGGCGGCGTCGCGGCCCCGGCCTCCGTAGCAGCGGTCGTTGCCGTTGCCGCCGGAGAAGGTGTCGCTGCCGTCGTCGCCACGCAGTTCGTCGTCGTGATCGCCGCCGCGCAGGTCGTCGTCCTCGTTCCCGCCGTAGACGGCATCCCGGCCGCTACCGCCGTCGAGGCTGTCCATTCCGTTGTCGCCCGCCACGATGTCGTCGCCGTTGCCGCCGACGATAACGTCGTTGCCGTCGTGGCCGTAAAGACGGTCGTTGCCGTCCTCGCCGCAGATCGTGTCGTTGCCGCCGAAGCCGTTGATGGTGTCGTCGCCGCCGAGCCCGATGATCACGTCGTTGCCGGGCGTCCCGTTGAGGACGTCGTGGCCGGCCGTACCGACGATGTTGGCCGCGAGCCCGAGGCACGTCGGCATTTGGGCACCGGCCGGGGCGGACCAGACCGCCACCGGGCCGATCACGAGGGCGGCGCCGGCGAGCAGCTTGCCTGCGTGTCTCTTACACCAGGCGGCTGACTCTGAGATTCCGGACATTGATCCCTCCTTGACGCTTCTTTGACCATTGTCGGCAGGTTGCGGCAATGGCTACAGAGGAGGAATCGGACAATTTCGGTCAACCCTTAAGCACTCTGGCCAGAAATAACCAGCGCCGGGGAGCAAACCGGCCGGAAAGAACCACGTACAGGTCGAAGCCGGGACCAGATGGCGGAGCTGGACGAGGCCGCGCATCGCATCGTTATGCAGTCCCACGTATACTGATGCCATGGCTTACAGGGCAGCAATTGTCGGGGGATCGGGCTACACGGGGGCGGAGCTGCTCCGCCTGCTCGCCGGGCACCCGGAGATCGAGGTCGTCCACGTTACCGCCGACTCCAACGCCGGCAACCGGGTCGTCGACCTCTACCCGAGCCTGGTCGCAGCGTACGCCGATCTCGTTTTCCACCCATTCGAGCCGGGCGACCTCGACGGCGTGGACGTCGCCTTCCTGGCCCTGCCCCACGGCCAGTCGCAGCGTCACGCCGGCACGCTCGTCGACCGGGTCGCCCACCTCGTCGACATCGGCGCCGACTTCCGCCTCCCCGCTGATGCGTATGAGCAGTGGTACGGCGAACCACACCAGGCGCCGGAACTCATCGACCGGTTCGTGTTCGGCCTGCCGGAGCTGTTCCGCCCCGACTTCGCCGGCCACGCCCACGTCGCCAATCCCGGGTGCTACCCGACGGCGGCGTCGCTGGCCCTGGCGCCCCTGCTGGCCGCCGGCCTCGTCGAACCTACCGGGCTGATCGTCGACGCCGCCTCCGGCATCTCCGGCCGGGGCCGGGGCCTCTCGGCCCCCAGCCTCTACAGCGAAGCCAACGAGAACGTCGCCGCCTACGGGCTCCTCACCCACCGGCACACGGCGGAGATGGAACTGGCCCTCGGCCGGCTCAGCCCGACCAGCTCCGCTTCGGTGCTGTTCACCCCGCACCTCGTTCCGATGACGCGGGGGATTCTGGCCACGTGCTACGCCCGCCCGACAACGGAGGCCGCCGCCCTCGGCACCGACGGGCTCCTGGCCCACTACCGCGACTTCTACGCCGGTGAGCCCTTCGTCGCCGTCCTCGACCAGCCCCCGGCGACGAAGTCCACCGCCGGGAGCAACACCGTCCAGGTCACCGTCCGCTACGACGGGCGGACCAACACCGTCCTGGCCATCTCCGCCGAGGACAACCTCGTGAAGGGCGCCTCCGGCCAGGCTCTGCAGAACGCCAACCTCCTCCTCGGCCTCCCCGAGACCCTGGGCCTCCCCACCGTCGGGCTGGTCCCCTGATGTCCGTCACCGCCGCTCAGGGCTTCATCGCGGCCGGCGTCGCCGCCGGCACCACGGCGTCGGCCCGGCCCGACCTCTCGCTCGTCGCTACCGCCGACCACCGGCCGGTGACCGCGGCCGGGGTGTTCACCACCAACCTCGGTGCGGCCGCGCCCGTCCAGCTGAGCCGCCGCCACCTGGCAGCAGAGGGCCGGGCCGCCGCCGTCGTCCTCAATTCCGGCAACGCCAACGCCGCCACCGGCGAGCCGGGGCTGCTCGTGGCCGAGCAGACCGCCGCCCTCGTCGCCGCCGGCCTCGGGTGCGAGCGCCATCACGTCCTCGTCTGCTCCACCGGCCTGATCGGGATCCCGATGCCGATCGATCCGTTCTCGACCGGTGTCCCGGCCGCCGTCGCCGCTCTGGCCCCTTCCCTCGAAGCGGGGCACTCGGCGGCCCGGGCCATCATGACCACCGACACCGTGGCCAAGGAGGCCTTCACCGCCTTCGAGGTCGCCGGTGCGCCCGTCACCGTGGGAGGGATGGCCAAGGGGGCGGCCATGCTCTCGCCGGCCATGGCCACGATGCTGGCGGTCATCACCACCGACGCCGTCGTCGAGCCCAAGGTGCTGCAGACAGCGCTCACCCGGGCCGTCGACGAGTCCTTCAATCTCATGACGACCGACGGGTCCCGCTCTACCAACGACACTGTCCTCGTCCTGGCCGGTGGCGCCGCCGGGAACCCGCCGATTACGAGCGGCACGCTCGAAGCCCACGCCCTCGCCGATGCCCTCACGCTCGTGTGCGCCAGCCTCTCCGACCAGATGGCCCACGACGCTGAAGGGGCCACCAAATTCGTCCGCCTCACCGTGAAGGGCGCCCGGTCCAACACCGAAGCCCTGCAGGCGGCCCGGGCCGTCGCCGAGAGCCAGCTGGTGAAGTGCTCACTCTTCGGTGGCGATCCCTACTGGGGTCGTGTCCTCTCCGAACTCGGTGCCAGCGGGATCTACCTCGAGCCCGACCGGGTCGACATCGCCTACAACGGCATCACCGTCTGCGTCGGCGGCGTGGCCGCGCCGGTGTACGACGCCGAGGCCCTGGCGAAGTCCATGCAGCAGACCGAGATCGAGGTCGTGGCCGACCTCTCCCTGGGCAACGGCGCAGCGACCGTCACCACGGTCGATCTCACCCCGGGCTACATCGACGAAAACATGAGGACGTCGTGACCTTCCCCGCCGTCGACGCCCTCCTGGACATCCCGGCCGAAGCCAAGGCGGCGATCCTGGCCGAGGCGCTGCCCTACATCCGCGAGTTCTCCGGCAAGACAGTCGTGGTGAAGTACGGCGGCAACGCCATGAGCGACCTCGAACTCTTCGCCCAGGACGTCGTACTCATGCGTGTTGTCGGCATGAACCCGGTCGTCGTCCACGGCGGCGGCCCCCAGATCACCGACCTCATGACCCGTCTCGGCAAGGAGTCGACGTTCGTCGACGGCCTCCGTGTGACTGACGCCGAGACGGTCGACATCGTCCGCATGGCCCTCGTCGGCAAGGTCAACCGCGAGGTCGTCGGGGCCATCAACCGCCACGGCACCTACGCCATCGGGCTCTCCGGCGAGGACGCCGGCCTCATCACGGTCCGCCAGCGCGACCCCCGTCTCGGCTTCGTGGGCGACGTCAGCCGCATCAACACGATCGTGCTGGAGCGCCAGATCCGTGAAGAGTTCATCCCCGTCATCGCCACCGTCGGCGTGGACGAGGAAGGCCAGGCCTACAACGTCAACGCCGACACGGTGGCCGGGGCCATCGCCGAGGCGCTGGGCGCCGAGAAGCTGGTCTACCTGACCAACGTCCCGGGCCTCTACGGCGATCTCCACGACGAGGACTCCCTGATCTCGCAGATCACGGTGAAGGAACTCGCCGAGCTCCTCGACTCCGGCACGCTCTCGGAAGGGATGGTCCCGAAGATCCGGTCCTGTGTCTCGGCGCTGCAGAACGGCGTCGGACGGGCCCACCTTCTCGATGGGCGCATCCCCCACGCCCTGCTCCTGGAGTGCTTTACCCGCCAAGGTGTGGGCACCATGGTGGTGCCCGAAACAGCGAGTTGACCTAGGGAGACCCATGAGTTTCGACGACCTCGCCGCCCTCGACGCCGAACACGTCATGCAGACGTATGCCCGCCTGCCGGTGGCGTTTGTGCGGGGCGAGGGAAGCCGCCTGTGGGACAGCGAGGGCCGGGAATACCTCGACTTCCTCGGCGGGCTGGCCGTCACGTCCCTCGGTCACGCCCACCCTGAAGTAGCCGATGCCGTCGCCGAGCAGGCCCGCACGCTGCTCCACGTGTCGAACCTTTACTACAACGATGTTCAGCCGAAGCTGGCTGCCGAGCTGAACGGGCTCCTCGGCGGGGAGGGGCGCGTCTTCTTCTCCAACTCCGGTGCAGAGGCCAACGAGTGCGCCATCAAGCTGGCCCGCCGCTACGGCCAGAAGCACGGCATCCCGCACACGTACCACATCGTCTCAGCCCTCAACTCCTTCCACGGCCGGACGCTCACCACGCTGGCCGCCACCGGCCAGCCGGTGAAGCAGGCGGCGTTCCAGCCGCTGGCGCCGGGGTTCTGGCAGGTGCCGTACGGCGAGATCGGCGCCCTTGAGGAGCAGGCCGAGCGCTTCGAAGGGAAACTCGCCGCCATCCTCCTCGAAGTCGTCCAGGGTGAGGGCGGTGTGTGGCCCGCGCCGCCGGGCTACCTGCAGGCCGTCCGGGAGCTCTGCGACCGGTCCGGTGCGCTGCTCATCCTCGACGAGGTGCAGTCCGGCCTCGGGCGGACGGGCAAGTGGTTCGCCTTCGAGCACTTCGGCATCCGGCCCGACATCGTCACCATGGCCAAAGCGCTTGGCAATGGCGTTCCCATCGGAGCCTGCTGGGCCACCGCCGAGGCGGCCGCCGCCTTCGAGGCCGGCGACCACGCCACCACCTACGGCGGCCAGCCGCTGGCCGCCCGGGCCGCCCTCACCACCGTGCAGATCATGCAGCGGGAGAACGTTCCGGAGCGCGCTGCCGAAGCCGGTGCCCGCCTGGCCGACGCATTGGCGAACACACCCGGTGTGACCGGCGTCCGGGGGCTCGGCCTGCTCCTCGCCGCCGAACTGGCCGAAGGACTCGATTCCAAAGCCGTCGCCAACGCGTGCCTGGAACAGGGGCTGGTGGTCAATGCTGTCACCGCCACGGCGCTGCGCTTCGAGCCATCGCTGCTCGTCACTGACGACGAGATCGACGAAGCGGTGACGATATTGGCCAAGGTGCTCTCCCCGTGAGTGCCGTGTCGCACTTCCTCGATGTCGACGACCTCAGCGCGCCGGCCCTGCGGCGGGTGCTCGACCGCGCCGCGACATGGAAGGAGACCGGCAAGGTCCCCGACCTGATGGCCGGCAAGGCGATCGCCGCCGTGTTCGAGAAGCCGAGCGCCCGCACCCGGGTGTCGTTCGAGGTGGCGGTGGCAACCCTCGGCGGGCACTGTGTCACCTTGCGGGGAGAGGAGCTCGGCCTTGGCAGCCGGGAGTCGGTGGCTGACGTGGCCCGCACGCTGGCCAGCTACTGCACGATGTTCGGCGCTCGTGTCTTCGATCACCGGGTGCTCGAAGAGATGGCTCGCATCGGGGGCGTCCCCGTCGTGAATCTCCTGTCCGACACCGCCCACCCCGGCCAGGCGGTCGGCGACCTCCTCACGCTGGAGGAGCACCTCGGCGGGCCCGTGGAGGGCCGCCGGCTGGCGTTCATCGGTGACGGCAACAACGTCGCTGCG
>JAICGL010000047.1 GCA_025923175.1 Acidimicrobiia bacterium | reverse complement strand
CGACACGCTGCTCCGCCGCCTGGCTGAAGAGATCGTCGGAGGTCACGACGTTACGGTACGACCTCGACGATCATTTCGATCTCCACGGCAAGGCCGTATGGCAGTTCGGCCATCCCAACCGCCGAGCGGGCGTGGCTGCCGGCCTCGGATCCGAAGACGTCGACCAGGAAGTCGGAGCAGCCGTCGATGACCGCCGGAGTCTGGTCGAAGCCGGGTGCGCAGTTGACCATGCCCAGCAGCTTCACGATCCGGCGGACGGCGTCGAGGGAGCCGAGCTCCTGCCGGACAGTGGCCAGCAGGTTGACGCCCACCATTCGGGCCGCCTCCCGTGCCTCGGCCAGGTCGAGGTCGGCTCCCACCTTGCCCCGCACCTTGACGCCGTCCCCCTGGGCGGGCCCATGTCCAGCGACAAAGAGGAGATTTCCGCTGCGTACCGCCATGCGGTAGTTGGCCACCGGCTTGCCACCCGGGGGCAACTGGATCCCGAGTTCGGCCAGGCGATCTTCCGCTCCCATCAGTGGGAGCCGCCGGTTCCCAGCCGGGCCACCTCGGCCTCCAGGTCGAGTGGGTGCGAGGCGGTGCGGTCGGCGCCGGCCGGGATCTGACCGGCCGGGAGAAACCAGGTCAGCTCGAACTCGAGCCCGTCCGGGTCTTTGGCGTAGAGGCTGAGATGGGTCTCGTGGTTGGCCTCACCCACGAGCGCGCCCGCCTCCACCAGCCGCTGGCGCAGGGCCACGAGGTCGTCGAGGCCGGCGACCTCCCAGGCCAGGTGGTAGAGACCGACGGTCTGCCCAGCCGTCGACGGGCCCGCCTTGTCGCCGATGGAGAAGAAGGCGATGTCGTGGTCGTTGTCCGACCCGGGAGCATTCAGGAAGGCCCACTTGCCGTCCGGGGCGGCCTTGAGGAGGGTGAAGTCCAAGACCTCCTGGTAGAAGCGGGTCGTGCGGCGGGCGTCACGGACATAGAGCACGGCGTGGTTCATGCCGGTGACGCCCACCGGTACCTCCCCCTTGTACGAGGATCTACTGGATGACCTCGTAGATCTCCTTGTGGCCGGAACTGGCCAGGGTGTTGAAGGCGTCGATGAGCGGTTTGGCCTGGGGGTCCTCGAACACGGCGCGCTCCATGGCGAAGTAGGCGTCGAGGCTCTCCATCTCGATCTGATAGACGACCGTGTCCATCGGGCCGGTGTAGTCGACGTAGATACGCCGGTTGGTGTACCCCCCGGCCTGCTCGAGCGCCTGGTCGAGCATCTTGAACGTCTCCACCACCTCCGGCGCCTTGCCCCGCTGTGCCGTAAAGATCTCCCGGAACATGTACATGCCAGCTCCTCTCGCCCACTTGAAGCCGTACGACAAGGCGGTCAGTCTACGAGTAGCCGCGCGAAGTAGCGCCGTCGGGGTACCCGGAAGGTCATCGCCCGGCCGGGCCGCGGTTGCCATGATGGGACTGTGCGAGGAGTCTTCGGAGCGATCGTCGCCGTGGTGGTGGTCACATTGGCCACCCCCGCCGTCGCCGAGGACATAGCCGGCGTGGCCCTCGACCCGTCCGACAAGACGCTCGCTGTTCAGCAGCGGGGCTGCGGCAACTCCTCCGGTGCCGAACCGTCGTGCGCCGGCCTGGCCACTGCGCTCGGGAAACGCCCCGGCTGGTCCGTTCGCAGCTTCGACCAGGTGACGGCCACCCTGCCGTCGTCACTCCGGTCCGACTCCGACTGCGCGGTGAAGCCCAAGCAGATCGGCTGGCCGACCAGGTGGATCCGTTGCTTCGACAAGGCCGACACCACGCAGCGGGAGTGGCTGACTCAGGGGTTGGGCGGCACCGACGAGTGGCGTACCGACGAGACCCCTGGGGGCGGGAACCACTTCCTGGTGGCGACCTGGTGCTGGCGGGGGTCGGAGGGAACGGCCTTCTGCGACGAGAACGAGCCCGTCAAGCGGACCCGCATCAGCCTCATCAGCCTGGACCGCAAGGCCTATCGCAACGTGGAACTGGTCGAGCCCTATCGGGAGCGGCAGCCGGACGGCGGCACCACCGCGGCCGTCCGGCCGATCTCGATCCACGCCGGCGGTGCGGCCATCGCCGGCCGCTGGCTGTACGTCGCCGCCACCGACTGGATCTACGTCTTCAACCTCGACCACTTCGTCCAGCAAGGCGACGGCGAATACCGGCTCCCCGTCTGGGACAGGTACGTCATCGCCGACAAGGCCGACTTCGACGAGCACAATGCGTTCTCGTCGATCTCCGTCGACGGCACTGCCGGCGGCCCCCGCCTGGTCGCGGCCGAGTTCCGGCTCAACCCCTGGAGCGACGCCATCGTCTCTGTGTGGCCGTTGCAGCAGGACGGGCAACTGCCGCCGGCGGACCCGAACATCGAGTCACTCCGGACCTACACGATCGACGCCCACAGCGTCATCAACAACGTGCAGGGCGTGGCTTCGAGGGGCGACTTCTTCCTGTTCTCCGAGTCGTGGAACCAGATCGAACGGAGCCCGGTCGGCAAGGTCCGAAAGGCCGACGACAAGTGCATCCGCTGGGGTGACGGCGTCGGCGAGGATCTCTACGCATCTCCCGGCCGCGATCTCCTGGCCGGGATCAACGAGTCGTCGTCGGGCGTCGGCTCCGCCTTCTGGGCCGTGTCCTACCGCCAGGCCTTCCGGCTGGAGAAGCCCCCGAAGGGCTATCCCCGCCGCACCTGCTGAGATCAGAGAGCGTCGACCCAGCTCCCGCTGGCGCCGAGCTTCTTGTGCTGCTGGAACTTGCCTTCCCGGACAATCGCGGTGAGGTGGAAAATCGTCTCCCGGTCGCCCTTGCCGTCGAAGGCGGTCTCGCCGGTGATACCGCTGTAGCGCGTCTTCCGGAGGGCCTCCCCCACATCCTTCGGATCGGTCGAGACCGCTTGGGTGATGGCATTGGCGAGGAGCTTCACAGCGTCGTATTCGTAGACGGAGAACGGCCCGGGCCCTGTACCGAACCGCTCGGTGTAGGCGGTGATGAAGGTGGTGGCGCCGGGCAGGAACTCGGGGAGCGGAGCCGTGGTGACGATGTAGCCCTCGGCGGCGGGGCCGGCCGTTTTGATGACGATCGGCTCGTTCGTTGCGTCGCCACCGACGAGGCGCACCGCCAGCCCGAGTTCTTTGGCCTGCCGCACGATGATCCCCGCCTCGGACGCGTACCCGGTGAAGTACAACGTGTCGGCCCCGAACTGTTTGACCTTCGCCAACGCGGTGCTGTAATCAGGCTGGCCGGAAACGATGGCATCGAAGAAGACGATCTCCATGCCCAGCTTGAGATCGTCGTTGGCGGTGCGGGTGTGCTCAGCCAGGCCTTTGGCGTACGTGCTGTTGTTGTGGAGGATCGCCAACTTCCTGGCCCCGGCCGGACCGGCCAGGAACCGCGCTGCGAAGACACCCTGCCGGTCGTCCCGGCCGGCGTTCCGGAACACGGTGTTCAAGCCGCGCTCGGTCACAGCCGGATTGGTGGCCATCACGATGTACGGAATTCCCTGCGGCTGGAGGACATCCGACTCGGGGATGGCGGCACCCGAGCAGTAACCACCGGTGACGCCGGCGATTCCCTGGCCGAGCAGCTTCTGGGCGGCGGCGGTCGCCGTCTGCGGATCACAGGCGTCATCGACGGGCACGAGCTCGATCCGTCGGCCGAGCACGCCGTCGGCGGCGTTGATCTCGTCGACGGCCAACGTCGCGGCATTGAGCAGGTCAATGCCGCTGCCCGCGTTATCACCCGACAACGGGCCGAGGAATCCGAGCTTGATCACGTCCCCCGCCTTGCCGCCCTGCTCGCGCCCGGCCGACGGCTGATCGGAATCACCACCGCATCCGAAAATGACGACGGCGAGAACTCCGATGATCAGCCGTGCAAGCAACGGTCCTACTTTGGTTTGGGCAGGGAGATCCCGAGGTCGCGCAGCTGAATGTTGTCGACCGATGCGGGTGCACCGGTCAGGGGATCGGTGCCGGACTGGGTCTTGGGGAAGGCGATCACGTCCCGGATGGAGTGCTCGCCGGTCAGGATCATCGTCAGGCGGTCGAGGCCGATGGCGAAGCCGGCGTGGGGCGGAGCGCCGAAGCGGAAGGCGTCGAGGAGGAAACCGAACCGCTCGGTGGCGACATCGGGGGTGATGCCCAGCATCGAGAAGATCCTCGACTGCAGGACCGAGTCGTGGATACGCACGGACCCCGAGCCGAGCTCGATCCCGTTGAGCACGAGGTCGTAGGCCAGGCTCCGCACCTCCAGGGGGTCGGAGTCGAGCTTGTCGATGTCGTCGGGATGGGGCCGGGTGAAGGGGTGATGGGCGGGGATCGGCTGCCCGTCGGCCGAGAGCCCTTCGAACAGCGGGAACTCCACGACCCAGGTGAAGTTCAGCGGTTCGTCGAGGCGTTCGGGGGCCCCGAGGTCGACACGCAACGTGCCGAGCAGCGACTGCGCCTTCCGCAGCGACGGATCGGCCACGATCAGCAGCAGATCGCCGGGCGAGGGGGCCAGCGCCGTGCGCAACCCCTCCTGCTCGAGCTCGGACAGGAACTTCGTCACCGGCGCCTCGAGAACGCCGCCATCGCGGACCCGCATCCACACCAGACCGGCGGCGCCCATCTTCTTGGCCCGGTCGGTCAGCCCGTCGAGCTGGTTACGGCCCATCTCGCCCTTGCCGGGCACGACGAGACCCACCACGCCCTTGCCCTTGAAGGCGTTGAATTCACTCGCGGAAAACAGCGCCGACAGATCGCAGAGTTCCATCCCGAAACGGGTGTCGGGCTTGTCGGAGCCGTACCGGTTCATCGCCTCCGCCCAGCTGAGGCGGGGGAAGGGCTTGGGCCGCTCCCCGGTCACCGCCTCCACACCGACGGCCACGGCCTCCTCGATGAAGCCGAGGACATCCTCCTGGTCGACGAAGCTGGCCTCGATGTCGAGCTGGGTGAACTCCAGCTGCCGGTCGGCCCGCAGGTCTTCGTCGCGCCAGCAGCGGGCGACCTGGTAGTAGCGGTCGAGGCCGGCCACCATCAGCATCTGCTTGAAGAGCTGGGGAGACTGCGGCAACGCGAAGAACGTGCCGGGCTGGAGGCGGGAGGGAACCAGGAAGTCGCGGGCGCCTTCCGGCGTCGACCGGGTGAGGGTCGGCGTCTCGACGTCGATGAAGCCGGCGGCGTCCATGGCCGCCCGCATGGCCGAGATCATCTTGGCCCGGGTGATCAGGTTGGCGGCCATGCGGGGCCGGCGCAGGTCGAGGTAGCGGTGACGGAGCCGGAGCGTCTCGTCGATCTCGACCCGTTCGTCGAGCGGGAACGGGGGTGGTTCGGCCTCGTTGAGAATCGTGAGCCGGGTGACGCCGACCTCGACCTCACCGGTGGCCATGGACGGGTTGACGGTCCCTTCCGGCCGGGGCCGGACCGTGCCCTCCACCCGGATGACCCACTCCCCCCGCAGGCGGCGGGCCTCTGCGCAGCCGGGCAGGGCGGGGTCGAGGACGACCTGGACGATGCCCTCCCGGTCGCGCAGGTCGATGAAGACCACGCCACCGTGGTCGCGGTGGTGGGCCACCCAGCCGCAGAGGGCAACCTCGGCCCCGACGTCGCTCGACCGGATGGCGCCGGCGTAGTGGGTGCGCATGCTCATCGGGCGCCGTCCCGGTGGGTCTTCCCGAGGTGTTCGTGGAGCCAAGCCATGACCCGGCTCCGGGGTACCTCGACCTGCTCACCGGATTCCATGTCGCGCACGGCGACCGCTCCCTTCTCCATCTCGGCCCGGCCGAAGAGCACCACGTAGCGGGCTCCGGCCCGGTCGGCCGACTTCGTCTGAGCCCTCAGCGACCGGCCCCCGTAGGCCCGGTCGGCCGACAGGCCGGTCTCCCGCAGTTCCGCCAGCAGCGCCGCCACCTCGGCGCCGACCTCAGGGCCGACGGCATCGACGACGTAGGCGTCGACGTAGGGCACCGGGGTGGGCAGCACGTTCTCGGCGTCGCAGGCGATCAGCACCCGCTCGATCCCGATGCCGAACCCGATCCCCGGCGACGGTGGCCCGCCCATGTCCTCGGCCAGCTTGTCGTAGCGCCCGCCGCCGCCGAGGGCGTTCTGGGCCGACTCCAGTGCCTCGCTGGCGAACTCGAAGGTGGTACGGGTGTAGTAGTCGAGGCCCCGCACCAGCCGGGGTGCGATCTCGTGCTCCACGCCGATCGCGTCGAGGCCGGCCTGCACCGCTTCGAAGTGGGACTTGCAGTCGGCGCAGAGGTGCTCGAGGAGTTGCGGCGCCCGCTCGGTCACTTCCACGCAGCCCGGAACCTTGCAGTCGAGCACTCGCAGAGGGTTGGCCTCGAGGCGGGACCGGCTGTCCTCGCAGAGCTCGCCGGCGTGGGCGCGCAGGTAGGACCGCAGCGCATCGAGATAACCCGGCCGGCACTGGGCGTCGCCCAGCGAGTTGATGGCCAGCCGGAAGCGGGACAACCCGATCGAGCGGAAGAAGCCGTGGGCGAGCGAGATGACCTCGACGTCGAGGGCAGGGTCGTCGACACCGAGTACCTCGGCGCCGAGCTGATGGTGCTGGCGGTACCTGCCAGCCTGCGGATTCTCGTGACGGAAGTGAGGCGAGAGGTACCAGACCTTCCAGGGCGCGGTCGGGCGGTGCTGGACGTATGCCCGCACCACCGGCGCTGTCCCCTCGGGCCGCAGGGCCAGCTTCCGGCCGCCCTTGTCCTCGAACTCGAACATCTCCTTGCGGACGACGTCGGTCCCCTCTCCCAACCGGTGAAACACCTCGATGTGCTCGTAGGCCGGGGTCATGACCAGCCCGTAACCGAACCGGCCGGCCCGGGACGCGAACGCAGCGATGAGCGCTGCCCACCGACCCGACTCCGGGGGGAGGACGTCGTTGGTGCCTTTCGGTGTCCGGAAGGCGTCAGGGGCCGGTTGCATGACCGGCCATGCTACCGGCGAGTGGTGATCGCCCCTCCCCCGAGGACCAGCGCGAGGCCGGCCAGGGCCAGCAGGGCCTGGGTGTCGAACGGGCCGGTACGGGGCAGCTCGGCCAGCGGCATGGGCCCGGTCTCAGTGGCCGGAACCAGCGCGTCGGGCCTCGTCTCGGTGGCCGGCAGGACCGTTGTCGCCGGCCGCTCCGGCGGACTCGTCACCGGCGCGGTGGGCGGCGAAGGGGCCGGCGGCGCGGGCTTCGTCACCGTCACGCACGAGTTGCCGCCGAGGCGGAGCGGAGAACCGCCGTCGGATGCCTCGCCGGCGACGACGCCGAGCACGCAGAGACAGTCACCCGGTGCCAGCTCGGCGGGCACCACGAAGGATCCCCGGTACTCGCCGTCGTTCGCCGACGGCGCCTCGGCGCCGCTGAGGTCGAGCCGGACCTTGCCATCGAGCGTGACGATGCAGTGCGCCACGCGCTCCAGCTCCGGCCCGAACTCCTGCTTGTCCCACCGGAGACTCACCTTCACGGTCTGACCGGCCTGCAGCGGAGCGCCCGTCGCCGGGTCCGTCGTCTGCTCGATGCCCTCCGTCGGCGGCCGCTTGGCGACCTCCTCGCAGAACGATCGCAGCCCTTCGTCGCCGCTGGCGGCAGCGCCGGCCGGGCCCGGTTGGCCCACCGCAACCACCATCCCGACTGCCGTCGTGGCCACCAGGAGCAGCCGCAGCTGCCTCGACCGGCGGCCCAGGTTTCTGGAAGCCGTGCTTTGCGTCATCGAGGCTGGGACGTTAGCACCTTCTTACGTTTTCCTCAGGAGAAGGGCACTTCCTTGAAGGAGCCGGCGGTGATGCCGTAATGCGACGACGTCGTCAGCCCGAAATCGAAGCCCGGGCGGGCGACCGGGCGGAACGTCAGCGTGAACTGCTGGCTCAGCGCGATCTCCTTGGCGTAGACGGTGCCGGTGAAGTGCTTGAGCTGGCTGAACTTGACCGTCCCATTGGGCGCGAAGAACACGACGTTGATGTTGTCGGGCAGGGTGACGTTGTTGGACATCGAGATCGCCGGCGTCGAAGGGGTGTCCGTGGCGTCCGAGACGATGGTCAGGGTGACGGCGTGCCCAGCGCTGTTGGCGATGTCTTTGGAGAGCGAGATCGGGCCATCGGCGTAGATCGTGGTGTCACCGGTCAGCCTCCATTGCGACCCGAAGTCGATCGTGGCGCATGTCAGGGTGCAGGTGATCCGGTGAGCCCCGGAAAAAGCCAACCTATTGGCCGACCAGTATGTCTGGAACTGCGCCGGGCTGAGCCAGGTCGACTCCGTCCCGTCGACGTACGGCGCCCAGTCGAAGGTCGGCAGCGTCTGCCCGGCCGGGGGTGCCGGCGGGGAATTCTGCGAGCGGCTCCCGTCCACCGTTCCGCCGGAGATCGTTCCGCCGGCCTGCACGTTGCCCTTCACGTGACCGGTCATCGTGACGCTCCCGCCGGCGTAGACGTTGCCCAGCACCGTCGTCGACGGGTTGTCGAGCGTGACGTTGTCGGCGGCGTGCACGTCGCCGGCGATCGTGGTGTTGTTGGCGGTCGTCACCGACCCGAGCGACGTGACGGACCCCGTCACGGTCGAGTTGTTGGCCAGAGTCAGGTCGCCCGACGCATAGACGTCGCCGTTCACCGTCATGTAGTTGGCTCCGGTGATGCCGCCAGGTGCGCTGAAGAGTGCGTAGCGGAACCCATCGTTGTACGTCAGCTCGATCTGCTGCTCGAGGCGGCGGGCCTGCCGGTTGGGATTCGCCTTGGTCGGGGCGTAGCCCTTGGAAACGATGTAGCGCCGCGTGTCGTCAGGGTCCAGCGAAACCGGAAGCACCGTGACCTCGAACTCGCCGCCGGCCATGGCGGTGAGCCCGACCCCGCTGAATGTGGCGTCGGCCGTCAGCCGGCTCATGGCGACATTGAGGCCGGCCTCGGCCACGTTGCGGGCCTGCTCTCGCAGCTTCTCGCGCCCGGTGGCCGTGATCTGATGGGTTCCGAGCCCGATCCACACCGCCCCCAGTGTGAAGACGACGAAGGCGACGGACATCGAGAGCACCATGGCCATGCCGCTCTGCGGGTCGCCGCCGGACGCGCTCCTCCGGCGCAGCACGCCCGGCCAAGCGAGCAGCGCGCTCAGCAGCCGTCCCATGCGTTCCTCCCCGTGATGACGGTCGACAGGTCGAGCGCCGGTTCGTCCGGGTCGGGCTGGAAGTGGAAGAGCACCTTCACCGTCCGCCGCGGCGTCTCGATGTGGGTGAAGGCGTCGCCTGGATTGACCAGTCCCGTTTCCACCAGCACGCTGTCCTCGCCCGTCACCTGGCGGATCAGCTGGCCGTTCTCGGCGATGTAGGTGACCTCGTATTCAGTGTTGTTGGCTTCAGTGACGAACTTCAGCCGGTTGGACGGTGTGGCCGCGGCAGCGCTTGGGCCGGCCGCCGGTTCGAGGACGCAGGCGGCGGAGCGCATCTCCCGGCCGATGGACGCCAGGGAGTTGCGGAGGCTGTCGATCGTCTGGGACCGCACCCGCATGGGGTGAACCGATCGGGATGAGGTGGCCATGATCGGCAGGAACACGGCACTCACGATCGAGACCAGCATGACCGAGACGATCACCTCGACCACCGTGATGCCGGCTTCACCCCGGGCTCTCATGCGATCGGCTCGTAGACGGCGGTGGCGGCGAGCCGGCCGTAGTCGAAGTGCAGGTTGAAGTCCGCCAGCTCCACGCCGAGCAGGGTGGTGATCCTGACGTCGAGATCGATGTACAGCCAGTTGGTGAGGCCGGCCGAGGCGGCGGTGACGACGCCGCCGGACGACGTGACGTCTGTGACCGCCGGGGTGCTGGTGATCGAACCGCTGACGGAGACGGTTGCCAGACCGGAGGAAATCGAGACCGACGAGATGCTCGTCGACGAGGCCGTCCCGGGGGTGATCGGGACGATGGTGTACCCGCCGCCGTTCCAATACCGGACATTCACCGCTGCGCCGCTCACTGTCGGGTTGGACACGCCGGGGCCGGCTTCGGCCAGGACGGACGCCGACGCCGCATCGACCTTCACCATCCCGGAGTAATTGGCCGGACCGGCGGTGAGGGGAAGGACGTCCAGGGCGGGGAACGTCACCGTCGCCCCCGACGTGACCCGCTGGTTGTTGCTGGGGTCGTCGTCGCGATCGACGGTGGCCATGGCGGCAGGGCTCGTCGCGAAGGAGAGGAGCTTGCCGAGCACGGTGCCGGCGACGAAGTCGAGCGAGACTCCGTTCGGACCGGTGCCCCGTCCGTAGAAGTAGGGGAGGCGGTCGTCGTCGCCGACCTGAGGATCGGAGGGGTAGCAGAGCCAGCACGAACGGGCCGTGGCCTGGGCCTGGGCGGACCCCGTCCCGAGGTTCAGGGTCAAGGCGGGCGCGGCACCGATGCTTCCGGCGGCCGCGTTGACCGGGCCCTCCTGGTCGGTGTCGGGCGGCGCGGTGCCAGAGTCGTTGTCGGAGTCGGCCTGGGCCAGCGCCGGGTCGAAGATCGATCCCAGGCCGAGCAGCAGGTTGATCTCGCTGCTCCCGCTGCGGGCGAGGCCCTTAGCGCTCTTGACGAATCCGGAGTCGATGCCGCCGCTGACATACGGCAGGGTGAGGGCTGCGTCCGACAGGGAGATGCCGAGCAACGAGCCGGTGATCCGCAGGGTCCCGGCGTCGGCTTCACCGGTGCCGACGATCTTCGGGTCGGGTGGCTCCTCGGCGGCGAAGAGAAAGCTCGACAGCGTGACGGTCTTGACGGAGGTGGCGTACTGCGCCGGAGACCACGACACCGTGGCGGTGATCCGCTTGTAGGCGTCGCCAGTGGCGGGGCTGACGGTGGTGACGTAAACGAACGTCGTGTAGGTGGTCTGTTCCCGCTGGCTCGTGAATTTGTGGGGGCTGAACGGGAACAGCGGGTTGGTCGTCGTCCCGCCGGACGGGCCAGCGTCGATCGCGGAGGCCGCCAGCGGCTCCCCGTTGTACATCAGGTTGAGAGCGGTGCCGGTGATCAGCGGGTCGGTGGCCAGGGTGGGGTCGGAGTCGAAGTCGTGGCCGACGTCGCCGTAGTTGAGCGCCCGGGCACCCTCCATCACCTCGTTGGCCAGCGCCAGCCCCGCACTCCGCTGCCGGCCGGTGATGAGGCCCCGGGTCCCGGCGGTGAGGGCGCCGAGCAGACCGACGAGCACGGTGAAGATGACCCCTAGGGCAATGGAGGACTCGATGAGGGTGAACCCCCCCTCGTTGCTCGCGGCGCGCTCTCGGGATCCCATTACTCAGAGATATCGGCAGGACAGCGGGCTCCTTCGACCAGACACGCTCCGCGAAGTGGCCCCTACACTCGCCAGGCGATATGGACGACAGGCTCTACTTCCGGCAATTGCTCACGGGGCGGGACCTGGCCCAGTCCGATCCCGTCGCCCGCCAGATGCTGAACTTCGTCTATCTCATCGGCGATCGGGAGACCGGCGAGGCCGTGGCGGTGGATCCGGCCTACGCCCCCGGCGAGGTGCTCGACATGCTGGCCGCCGACGGGATGCGCCTCACCGGCGTCCTCGCCACCCACTACCACCCTGATCATGTCGGTGGCGAGATGATGGGCTTCTCCCTGTCGGGGGTGGCGGAGCTGCTCGAACGGGTCGAAGTCCCCATCCACGTCCATCGCGACGAGGCCCAGTACGTGACCGCCGTGACGGGCGTGTCCGACGCCCTCGCCCTCCACGACAGCGGCGACACCGTGACGGTCGGCTCGGTGGAGATCCACCTGGTGCACACCCCCGGCCACACGCCGGGCAGCCAGTGCTTCCTCGTCGACGGCCGGCTCGTCGCCGGCGACACCCTGTTCCTCGAGGGCTGCGGCCGCACCGACCTCCCCGGCGGCGACCCCGAGCAGATGTACTTCAGCCTTACGCAGCGGCTGTCCAGGGTCCCAGACCAGACGGTGCTCTACCCCGGCCACCTCTACGCCCCGGAACCCTCCGCCACGATGGGCGAAACGCGCTCCCGCAACTACGTCTTCGGGCCCAAGAGCCTCGAAGAGTGGATGCGCTACTTCGGCCGGTAAAGCCTGCCGGCTAGGCCGCCAGGCGCAGGCGCGCCAGGTGGCGCAGGTAGGTCACGCCCTGCTTCAAGGAGGCCTTCGAGTCCCCGGCGTGGCGGGTGGCGAACTCGTAGGCGACTTCGGCGCGCCGGAGGCCGGGGGTCCGGACGAGGATCTCGAGGAGGATCTTGAACCCGGTTGGGTTGAGCGCGTCGGGGTCGATCGCCGCACGGCGCACCAGGAAGAAGCCGCTCATCGGGTCGCTCACGCCCTTCAGGCGGCGGGGGAAGGCCTGGCGGGCAAAGGTCGTGAAGCTCTTCGAGATCAGGTCGCGGGCAGCGCCGAGGCCGTCACGGCCGCCATCGCCGGTATTGCGGGTGGCGCAGACGATGTCGGCGCCGGCCGACCCGGCGGTGGCGAAGAGTTCGGCCAGGACTTCGGGCGGGTGCTGCAGGTCGGCGTCCATCACCGCCAACCAGTCGCAGCGAGCCCGGCGGAAGCCTTCGAGCACCGCGCCGGAGAGGCCGCCGTCGCGGTGGCCGACCTCGCGGTGGACCACGTCGACGGGAAAATCGAAGCTGGGGCCGAGGTAGGCGATCGCGGCCGGGGTGTCGTCGTCGCTGTCGTCGACGAAGACGACCTCGCCGAGGACGCCGGCCGGGAGCCGGTCGAGGCGCACCAGCAGTTCCGAGATGTTGCCGGCCTCGTTACGGGTCGGAACGATCAGAGAGACGGCTCCCATGGTCCGGTT
>JAICGL010000046.1 GCA_025923175.1 Acidimicrobiia bacterium | reverse complement strand
CGCCGGCGGCGAAGCCGCACCCTGCGGGCGCCTCCCGGACCACCCCCGCCACCTCCAGCCCCGGGATGAACGGCAACGTCGGCTTCAGCTGGTACAGGCCCCGGGTGATCAACATGTCGGCGAAGCTCACGCCGGCCGCGTGCACCTCGATCAGTGCCGAGCGGCCGTCGTCGCCCCCGGTGGTCGGGGCCGGGACCTCCTCCACGACGACGCCGTCAGCCCCCGTGAACTCGGATAGGACGAGCGCGCGCATGACGCCGGCCCTCCCTACTGCCCGGGCTCGCAGAGCAGCGCGGTGCGCAGCTTCGTCACCACTGCAGGATCAACGGCGGCCTGTTCCATCCACCCTGCGGCCGAGCCGTAGTCCTCGGCCAGCACGGCAAGGGTGTGATGCATCGTGTCGGCCTCGGCCCGCATGATGGGCGAGGGGTACGGGGGACCCTCGCTGTTGCGCAGCCTCCGGCGAGGGAAGCGCTCCATCATCTCCGGCATGACGTCCTGGGTCAGGACGTAGTCGCTCACGATGTCTCCGTCGCTCACGCCGAGCAGCGCCAGGACCAGCGCGGCCACGATGCCGGTGCGATCCTTGCCCGCCGTGCAGTGGAACACCGTCGGGTGCTCGGCCACCTCCGAGGCGATGGCGGCCAGCGCGGCGGAGATCCGCCCGGCCGACTCGTCGAGCAGGCGGGCGTAAGCGTCCGTCAGCGACCCTTCGAACACCCCGCCGGGATCGGTTTCGACCTCCTCGATCAACGGGACGTGGTGATAGTGGAGGGCCACGTCGGCCAAGCCGCCCCTCCCCTCCCGGTCCAGCTCTCGCCGGGTGCGCAGGTCGATAACGGCGAGCAACCCCAACTCTTCGGTCAACAGCCTGGCGTCGTCGGCCGTGACCGGGCTCAGCGAGTCGCTGCGAAACAGGCGCCGCCACCACACCCGCCGACCGTCGACGGTGTCGTAGCCGCCGAGGTCACGGAAGTTGACGGGCCCGCTGAGGCCGATCCGACGCTCCGGAGCCGGCCCTAGGGCAGAGGCGGGGTCCATCCGCCGGAGGATAGGCCGGTCCCGTCCACCGGCCGGAAACTCAGGACAGCCTGAGACAAGCCGTCCACCTGGGTTGCTCGGCGCTCGGCCCCGCCCTACGCTCGATCCGGAGGAAAGGCCGGATCGTGGGGAGACCGGCTCAGGGGAATGACCGTTGACAGCTTGATCGTGGCCCTCAAAGGGCTCCTCGCGAACCGCATGCGGTCGCTCCTCACCATGCTCGGAATCCTCATCGGGACGGCCGCGGTGATCCTCCTCGTCGCCGTCGGTACGGGCATCTCCAACGCCGTGCAGACGACGATCGAGTCGATGGGCTCCAACGCCGTCTATCTCTGGCCGGAGCAGAACGCGGGTGGCAACGACAAGGGCGGTACGGCCAGCCGCCAGGCCAAACTGACCGACGCCGACATCAGGGCACTGTCTGACAAGGCCCGAGCCCCGAGCATTGCGGCGGTGTCGCCCGTCCTCCAGGTGCGGGTCACGGCAGTGGCCGACGGCACCACCTACGCCCTCCAGCAGTTCGTCGGGGCCGAGCCGATCTTCGCCCAGATCCGCAACGCCGTCGTCGAGTCGGGCCGGATGATCGACGAGCAGGACGAGGCCGACCACGCCAAGGTGGCGGTCATGGGACAGACCGTGATCCGCAAGCTGTGGCACAAGGGCTACAACCCCATCGGACGCGACGTGCAATTCAACGGCATCCGCTTCCGGATCGTCGGTGTCCTCGAGAAGCGGGGCTCGAACGGCTTCCAGGACCAGGACGACGTCGTCATGGTGCCGATCTCCACCATCGAGGACACCCTGGTCGGCAAGGTCGACTCCTATCACTTCGTCGCGGTGCAGGCCGCGTCCCGCCAACTGACCGAGGCGGCCCAGGCCGAGATCACGCAGGTGTTGCGGGAGACCCACAAGCTTGACGATGAAGAGGCTCCCGACTTCATAATCTTCAACCAGGCGCAGCTCTTGACCGCCGGCAAGGCGGCCGCGCTGCTTTTCAGTTTGCTCCTCGGAGCGGTGGCCGCCATCGCCCTCTTCATCGGCGGCATCGGCGTGATGAACATCATGCTGGTCACGGTGACGGAACGCACCCGGGAGATCGGCATCCGCAAGGCGCTCGGTGCCCAGCGCATCGACATCCTCAGTCAGTTCCTCACCGAAGCAGTGCTGCTGTCGCTCATCGGCGGCGCCATGGGCGTCGCCATCGGCATCGCCCTCGCCAGCCTCCAGCTCGGGCCCCTCCGGCTGGAAGTGTCCTTCGGCTCGATCGTCCTGTCGTTCGGCGTGTCGGCCGCCGTCGGGGTCTTCTTCGGCTTCTACCCGGCCAACCGGGCCGCCCGCCTCACCCCCATCGAGGCGTTGCGCTACGAATAGCGCACGTTTCTTGACAGCCCCCGGTGTTCATCATACGTTGAAAGACCTCAGATCTCACGCGTCCACTATTCGTTAGTAAGGAGCGACGCATGTCCGACCGCAGATCCCGGAGTGACCGCAGATACCGCAGCGACAGCGGGCGGCGCCGCTCACGCCGCGGCCGCCGCACCGGCCTGCTTGACTTCTGGCAGAACATCATGGACGACACCTACGACTTCTTCGACGACACGATCGACCGTGTCCGCGACGACGACTGGGACGATCTCGAAGACGAAGTCGACGAGCTGCGGGAAGCCATCGCCGCCATCAACGCCAAGGTCGACCGCCTCCTCGCCCAGACCCCCGCGCCGGGCCTCGACGTGCGGGAGAGTTCGACCACGAAGCCGGCCACTAAGACGCCCGCATAGACAACAGCTGTTCTTCCCCGAGGCCCGGTCGTCACCCCGGTGACGGCCGGGCCTTCTTGCGCGCTTTTGAAGCCTTGGACGCCTTTGCCGCCGGCTTCTCCACCACGCTTCGCTGCCGAGGTGGCGCCATCGATCGCAGCCAGCCGTCGGTCAACGTCTGCACGGCGTCTTCGAGCGACATGTTAAGCAGTCCGTACTGCTCGAGCACCGGCCGCGACACCGCGTGAAACATGACCGGTGCCAGGAACGCCTGCATGGCCAGCACCGGGTCCACTTTGCGGAAACGCCCGGCGTCCATCTGCCGTTCCAGATAGCGGATGATGACCTGGACGTTGAGGTAGACCTCGTCGAGGAACTCCTCGTTGCCGCCGCCGGGGCCCACCGTGGTTTCGAACAGGGCGCTACGAAGGACGCCGATCCGCACCTCGCCAGCCTGGGCCAGGCTCCGTGCCAGCGTGGCCATCACCTCGGTCGGCGGCCGGTCGGCCATCGAGTCCATCATCTGCATGGCCTCGTCGATCGGCAGGTAGGCCCGAGCGACCTCCCGGTACAGCGCGGCCTTGCCGGGATAGAGGCGGTAGACGGTGGCCCGGGAGACACCGGAGCGCTGGGCTACCTCATCGAGGGTGAGACCGCCGAAGCCGCGCTCGGCGACGATCTCGCCGGCGGTGACGAGAATTCGTTCCTCCACTGACGGCGGCACGTCCGCGCCGATGGCGTCGAGCAGCGCCGCCCGACTGCCGAACAGGCCGTAGAGCGCGGCTCGCGACACGCCGGCGGCCAGCGCGATCTCGTCCATCGACGGCGAGGCGCCACCGGCGAACGCCGCCGCCACCTTGGCGAGCACGGCTTCCCGGCTAATGCGCTTTGGCGGAGCCATCCGACCCAGCGTAAACCTTTCGGGGAAACGCACCCGGACCCCCGGGCGACCGCGACAGCGCGATGATGGCTCCATGGAAGCGACCGCCGTCGCTCGCGTCACAGCGTCGCTAGAAGCGATCGAGGAGACCCAGCCCAGGCTGAACGCCTTCACATCGGTGCTGGCCGACGATGCGTTGGCCCGAGCTCGCGAGCTGGACGGGCAGGAGCCGGTCGGGCCGCTCCACGGCCTACCCGTCGTCGTCAAGGACCTCTTCGACATCGCCGGAGTGCCGACGACGGGCTGTTGCGCCGCCTACGAGGGCCGCGTCGCCACGGAGGACTCGCATGTCGTCGCGGCGCTGCGAGCGGCCGGGGCTGTGGTCGTGGCGAAGACCAATCAGCACGAACTGGGCGGCGGGGCGACCGGCCTCGTCTCGTCCTGCGGCCCGGTCTGGAACCCCTGGGGCGAGGGTCGGATCCCTGGCGGCTCGTCGTCAGGATCTGCGGCGGCGGTGGCCGCCGGTGTCGTGACCATGGCCATCGGCTCGGACACCGGCGGGTCGATCCGCATCCCGTCGTCGTTCTGCGGCATCACCGGTCTGAAACCGACCCACGGCCGGATCAGCCTGCGGGGTGCGCTGCCGATGAGTCCCGGATACGACACCGCGGGCCCGATGGCGCAGACCGCGGCGCGGTGCACCGTTGCGTTCCGGATACTGACCGCCGGCGATCTCGTTCCGTCGCGGCCGGCCCGGAGCGTCGCCCGATTACGGATCGGGCTTCCGGCGCCGTTCTTCCAGAGTCTCGATCCCCAGACCAGGGCCGCCACCGAGGACGCTGCCGTCACACTCGAGAAACTCGGAGCGGTGGTGGAGCCGCTCGACGGCCCCGGCATCGACGAGGGATGGAAGGGCTTCCCGCACGTCTGGGCCGACCTGGCGCACCTCCACGCCGGAATCGTGGGCGATGATCGGATCTCCCCCAGCCTGACCTCGCTCATCAATGTCGGGCTGCGCCTCACTGGCACCGAGTACGCCGCCTCGATGGCCCGCGCCCGGGCCATGCGTCAGGACTTCGAACTGGCCTTCCGGCGCGTCGACGCGCTGCTGGCCCCCTGCACGCCCTACCCCGCACCCCGAGCGACCGACGACGAGGTCCCGGTGCAAGGCGGCGTGCTCGACGTGCACCGCGGCGCCCCCTCCCGCCTCACCGTCCCCGTCAACGAAGCCGGCCTCCCCGCCGTCGCCTTCCCCGTCGGCCGCTCAACCGAGGGCCTCCCGATCGGCGCCCAGCTGATCGGCTCTCCGTACGACGAAGAAACGCTGCTCGCCGTAGTGGAGGCCTTCCAGGGCGCGACCACCCACCATGACCGGCGCCAATAGAGGTTTCCGAGCGGAGGCTCAGCTCGCCGAAGCGGCTGAGGCTTGGTGGAGCTCGACGAGATTGCCGGCCGGATCGGTGACGAAGGCCTGCCGGCTCGTGCCCACCGGCTTGGGATCGCTCACTTCCACACCCCGGTCCCGTAATTCGGTCACCGTGCCGTCGAGGTCGTCGACGAGGAGAGCGAAGTGCTGGCCGAGGCCGGGGGGAGGCTTCCCCTCGATCAGATGGATTTGTTGGCCGCCGGCATCGAGCCAGGCGCCACCGAAGGGGAAGTCGGGTCGGTCCGCTCGCGCCTCGAGGCCGAGGACGTCGCAGTAGAAGCGGAGCGCAGCCTCGACGTCGTCGACGTTGAGGGAAACGTGATGGACAGCCACGGGTCGCATCCCGCCATTCTGTCTTCCCCGGGGGACCGGAGTCAGGGGAGGCGGTACACCCGCCGGCCCGGCCGGAAACCGCGGCGGCGGCCGGTCGGTGTGCGCGGCTGCGCCGGTCGCGCGAAGACAGGCCGTTTCCTGCGTTCCCCCAGCATGAAACAGTTGTTCGCCGACCAGGGGGTCGTTCCTGCTCGCAAACGTGGAATTCCACCCGACGGAGGGCTCCGCAGGTCAGACTTACGCCCGTCGGGCTTAAAACGGAGGAGGGTTCAGTGAATCGTCGTGAATTGGTCACCGCTGTTGCCGCCCACAGCGGCACCGACCCGAAAGTTGTGGATGGGGTGCTGCGAGGCTTCACCGATGTGGTGCTGGCCACCGTGACCAAAGGTGATCCGGTCGTGATCTCCGGGTTCGCCAAGTTCGCCAAGATCCAGACGAAGGCCCGGATGGGGCGCAACCCGGCAACCGGCGCTGCGATCAGGATCAAGGCCTCGAAGAAGGCCCGGATCACCCCTCTCAAGGGCTTTAAGGACACGGTGCTCGGCGCCACCCCGGCCCCCAAGCTGACTAAGCCGGCCCCGGCCAAGGCGACCGCTGCGAAGGCCCCCGCCAAGAAGGCAACGGCGGCCAAGGCTCCTGCTCGGAAGGCCCCCGCCGCCAAGGCCCCGGCCAAGGCGACCGCTGCGAAGGCCCCGGCTCGCAAGGCAACCGCAGCGAAGGCGCCCGCCCGCAAGGCCCCGGCCAAGCGCTAACGAAAACCTCGTCGCCGCCTGGCGTTGTTTACAGCGCCAGGCGGCGCTGTCTGCGGCGTTCGGCGGCGGTAAGACCGCGAGAGCGCGCCGACCGGTTGGTGCGGCCAACCACTGCGGGCGAGCCGCCGGCGGCGCGTTCCTCGGCCATCTTGGCCATGGCCTCACCGAAGATCTGAGCCATCTCGGCCATGTCCTCTTCAGAGCTGTTCCGGAGCATGGCGGCCAGGCTCTCGACCTGCTCCTCACGAGTGCGGCCCATCGCCTCGAGCATGCCGCGGGCGCTGGGGTTGGCGAAGTTCTCCAGGCCACGGGTGATGTCGTCGAGGCGGAGATCGGCCATCAGGCGCATGCTCTTCGTGAGCACAGTCAGCGGATCCGGTTGGCGGCGTTCGCGCTGTGCCATCAGTGTCCTCCCGTAATCCTTACGCCGAGCGACGCCGCTCGGCGCGCCGCTCGGCTGACGCCGAGTAGCGCCGCCGGCGCTCGCCGGACCCGTCCGAATCGCGCTCGTCTTCCCGGTCGCGCTGACGGACCGCACGGGAGGCTGCCCGCTCGAAGATGTCGAGCGCCTCGTCGAACTCTTCCGGTGGGCAGTTGCGCAGCATGGCCACCAGCGCCTCGACACGGTCCACCTTCGACGTCCCCAGCATCTCCAGCAGGCATGCCAGGCGCGGCCGGTCGAAGTAGGCCAGGCCCTCCGCCAGCAGCCGCTTGTCGAACGAGCTGAACGACGTCACGGAACTAAAGATCCGGCTTCGCCCGTCCCGGGACAAGCCGCCCCAGCGCGATCGTGCCCTTCGGGCTGTATGTAACGGAAGGGCTGCCCGCTTGGGGCGGTATGTCGGGTATCCGGGCGCAAAGGCTATGTAATTTCTTTCTTACGCTTGCAGGTATCCGAAGGGGCCGGGAAGTAGGTATCGGGCGAACCCCCCGAATTGGCCAACCCGCCCCCCACGGAGGCCTCCGATGCCCAAGCGTTCCCGGCTCCTGCTCGCCGGGACCCTCGCCCTCCTGCTCCTGGGATCGAGTCTCCCTGTCAGCCGGGCCCTCTACACCGCCCACGACACGATGGTCTCGGCCGATCCGACCGATGCGACCCCCCACGTCGTCGACGGGAAGGTCGACGCCATCCTGCCGATGGGCAACCGCATCTACGTCGGCGGATCGTTCACGCAGGTGCGCAACGCCAACGAAAGCCGGGTCATCACCCGGCGAGGCCTCTTCGCCCTCGACCCGGCCACCAACAAAGTCGACGAGACCTTCGTGGCCGACTTCGACGTCAACCCGGACCGCACCCAGGACCGGGGTATCAAGGCGCTGGCAGCGGCGCCCGGCCACAACGAGTTGTTCGTAGGAGGTGAGTTCGGCACCCTCAACGGCGCCGCCGCCCGCAAGCTCGTCAGGCTCAACGCCGTGAACGGCGCGCTCGACCCGACCTTTGACGTGTCAGTCAGTGCGGCGGTCAAGGACCTCGTGGTGCACGGCTCCCGCCTCTTCCTGGCCGGGGACTTCACGTCGGTCGGCGGTCAGCCCCGGGGCGGCCTCGCCGCCGTCGACGCCGGCAGCGGCGCGCTCGACGGCGACGTCGCCACCGCCTTCAGCGTTCCCCGCCAGGGGAATGAGCCGCGCGTCGAGACGATCGCCGTCACGCCCGACGGCTCCACGCTGGTGGCGGCGGGCAACTTCACCGAGGTCGGCGGGCAGTCCCGCTGGCAGGTCGCCCTCGTCGACGTCGGGTCCCGGCCGGCCAGGGTGATCGACTGGCAGACCGATCGCTTCGACGATCGCGACCTCGGCCAGTACCGCTGCTCCGCGGCCTTCGACAGCCATCCTCGCGACGTCGACGTCTCCCCCGACGGCGCCTATTTCGTGGTTGTCACCACCGGTGCGTACACGAGCCGCGGTTCGTTGTGCGACACCGCCAGCCGGTGGGAGCTGGGCGCCCGGGGCAGCGGCCTTCAGCCGACCTGGGTCGACTACAGCGGCGGCGACAGCTTCACCGCCGTGGCCGTCACCGGAGCGGCCGTCTATGTCGGAGGGCACTCGCGCTGGTTGAACAACCCGAAGTCCGATGGGAGCAACCAGACGGCGACTCCCGGGCCGGGAAGCGTGACCCGGGAAGGCATCGCGGCGCTCGATCCGGCCAGTGGCCTCCCGCTGCCGTGGAATCCCGGGCGAGTGCGGGGCGAAGGAGCGTGGGCCATCGCCTCGACCCCCGACGGCCTCTGGGTCGGGAGCGACACCGACAAGACCGGCGGATGGACGGCCCCCGGGTGCGAAGGCTGCGAGTTCCACCAGAAGCTGGCCTTCTTCCCGCTAGCCGGCGGGGCGGCGGTCGCCCAGCCGCAGCCGATCGGGCTGCCCGCCGAACTGCTCAGCGTCGGCGCCGCCGGGCTCGTCAAGCGCTCCTTCGACGGGGCGGCGCTCGGCGCCCCGGTGGCACTCGGCACCGCCGGCGACGGCGGCCGGGTACGCGGCGCCTTCTGGCTCGCCGGCCGGCTCTACGAAGGCCGCGACGACGGGCGGGTGCTGCGATGGGGCTACGACGGCACCACCTTCGGCGAGGCGGCCGAGGTCGACCTGCGCGGCCTTCCGCCGTCGCACCAGAACCACAACGCGATCATGTACGGTTTCCCCGTCGCCGACGTGACGGGCATGTTCTACGACGGCGGCCGCCTCTACTACACGGTGGCGGGTGACCGGAGGCTCTTCTACCGCTACTTCCTCAGCCAGCCGAACGCCGCCGACGACGTGGTCGGCGCCCAGGTCCTCGTGGCCAGCGGCGCGGGTGATGGGCTCGACTGGAGCCGCGTGCAGGGCATGACCGCCGCCGGCGGCGCCATCTACTGGTCGGAAGGCGCGGACCTGCGCCGGGTCGATTTCGCCGCCGGGCAGCCTCGGGCAGGCACGGTCACCACCGTCGCCCGGAGCGTGAACCTCGACGCCCGGGGTCTCTTCCTGCTGCCGCCAGGCGGGGGCGCGCCGCTGCCTCCCGGCGGGCCGGGCGGGGCTCTCCCCCCCGGCGCCGTCAACCCCGCAGCCGTGGGACCATCCGGATACTGGATGGTCGACGAACGCGGCACGGTCTCGAGCTTCGGTGACGCGGTGCATCACGGCGACATCGGCACCGCCGCGGCGGGGCAGCGGGTCGTGGCCGTCGACCTCGAGCCCACTCCGACCCGTCAGGGGTACTGGGTCGTCGACAACGACGGCCGGGTCTTCGGTTTCGGCGACGCCCGCTATCTCGGCGGGGTCGCAGCCGGCGCCATGGCCAAGGGCGAGAAGGTGACCAGCATGTCGACGACCCGGACGGGGGCCGGCTACTGGCTCTTCACCACCCGGGGCCGGGCCCTGCCCTTCGGCGACGCCCACTTCCACGGCGACATGGCCAAGGTCGCGCTCAACGGCCCCGTGCTCGACTCCATCCCCACCCCGTCGGGCAACGGCTACTACATGGTCGCCGCCGACGGCGGGATCTTCAGCTTCGGCGACGCCCGCTTCGCCGGGTCGATGGGCGGGAAGAAGCTCAACGCGCCAGTCCAGAGCCTCGTCCCCGATCCCGACCGGGGCGGCTACTGGCTGGTGGCGTCCGACGGTGGCGTGTTCGCCTTCGACGCTCCATCCCGGGGTTCCATGGGCGCCGTCCGGCTCAACAAGCCGGTGACGGGCATGGTCCCCTACGGCAACGGCTACCTGATGGTCGGCGAGGACGGCGGCATCTTCAACTTCTCCAACCGCGCCTTCCTCGGCTCGCTCGGCGCCAACCCGCCGGCCCGGCCCATCGTCTCGGTCGCCGGCTTCGGCTGACGGAGGATGCTCGTCGCTATCCTCGCCCGGTGGCTGACGACGGAGTGCTGCGCATCGAGGACGACGGGGCCGTCCGGCTCCTGACGCTCAACCGCCCGGAGGCCAAGAATGCCTTCAATCGGGCGCTGTACGACGGTGTCCGGATGGCGCTCGACGAGGCAGCCGCCGACGACTCGGTCACAGTCTGCGTGATCACCGGGGCCGGGGACATTTTCTCCGCCGGGCAGGACATCAAGGCCCTGGCCGCCATGAAGGACAACCCGGATGAAGCCAAGGGGTTCGACCCGTTCGCCCGGGCGCTGGCAAGGTTCGACAAGCCATTGATCGCCGCCGTCAACGGCGCCGCCGTCGGCGTCGGCACCACGCTGCTGCTCCACTGCGACCTGGTGCTGGTGTCGGACGCCGCCCGCTTCAAGCTGCCGTTCGTCGGCCTCGGCCTCGTGCCTGAGGCAGCCAGCAGCGTGCTGCTCCCGGCGACCATCGGGCCGCAGGACGCCGCCTACTACCTGCTCACCGGCGACTGGATGGACGCCGAAACGGCGGTGGCTCGAGGTCTCGCCTGGAAGCGCTACGCCCCGGAGCGGCTTCTGGAGGAAGCCCTCGGCCTCGCCGGCGGCATCGCCAAAGCACCACTCGGGTCCCTGCGGAACACGAAGCAGTTGCTGCAGGCCGGCCGGGCCGACGCCATCCAGGCGGCCCTGGACCGGGAAATCAGCTATCTGGGCGAAATCACCCGTCGCTACCTCCAATCCTGAAGGTTCCTTCAGCCGATGCTCACCCTGGCTTTAAGTCAGGGGAGATCAGTTCCGCATGTTCAAGGAACGATCGACGCAGTTCCTCGGGTTCGTCCGGAGCCGCGCGGCCCTGCTGCCCTGGCGCCGGATCGGCATCGGCTTCGCCGTCGTGGTCGCCCTCCTGGTGACGGTGGCACCATTGCGGCGGGCGGCCGCCCTCGGCACGAGCCGGGTAATCCTGTGGCTGGCCTCGCCGATCACGCCGTTCGTCCCCAACTTCGACAGCCTCGAGTCCACCCGGGTTCTCGCCGCCGACGGCTCCGAACTGGCCAGCCTCTCCGCCGACCACGGCCGCCGCGAACTCGTCGACCTCGCCGCCATTCCCGAGCACGTCCGCCGGGCCGTCCTCGCCGCCGAGGACGCCGAGTTCTACCACCACAGCGGCACCAACCCGCTGGCGATCGTGCGGGCCGTGGCCAACACCGTCACCGGCGACACGCAGGGCGGGAGCACGATCACCCAGCAACTGGCCAAGATCAATTACACCGGCAACCAGCGCAGCCTGTTTCGCAAGGCCCGGGAGGTCTTCTACGCCAGCGCCCTCGAGGAGCGCTACAGCAAGGACGAGCTCCTCCAGCGCTACCTCAACCAGGTGTACTTCGGCGAAGGCGCCTACGGCATCTACGCCGCCGCCCACTCCTACTTCGGCGTCGATCCGGCGCAGCTCACCCCGGCCCAGGCGGCCATGCTGGCCGGCAAGATCCAGGCCCCGAGCCGCCTCGACCCGCGCAAGAACCCCGACGAGGTGCTCGAGCGGCGCGACCACATCCTCCGGGCCATGGAACGGCACGGCTGGCTCGCCCAGACCGATCTCGACACCGCACTGGCCGAGCAGATGAACCTCGCCCCGCCGCAGCCGCCAGGCGTCAACCGGGCCCCGCACTTCGTCGACTTCATCAAGCGGGAAGCCGGCCGGCTGGAAGAGCTCGGCGACGACCCTGAGACCCGCGCCACCCGGCTCATCACGGGTGGGTACACCGTCGAGACGACCCTCGACCCCAAGCTGTTCGACGGCACGACTGCCGCCGTTACCGCCCGACTCGGCGAAGCTGGCGACCCCATCACGGCCGTGGCCAGCGTCGTCCCCGGCGACGGCGCCATCAACAACCTCTTCGGCGGGCTCGACTACGTCGCCACGCAGTTCGGCTATGCCGACATGGGCGTCCGCCAGCCCGGCTCGGCCTTCAAGCCGTTCGTGTACATGGCCGCCCTGCGCGACGGCATCGACCCCCGCAGCGTCTTCGACGGGACGTCGGGCCGCCAGATTCCCTGCTATGGGAACAAGCCGGTCGGCAACTACGCCGGTGAGGACTTCGGCGGCGCCACCGACGTCAACACCGCCATGGCCCGATCCGTCAACGTCGTCTTCGTCGACCTCGGCTGCCAGGTCGGCGTGCGCGACGTGGTGCGGGCCGCCAACGACGCCGGCGTCCCCGACGACGCCACCGAGGCCCAGGGCGCCGTCTTCCTCGGCGGTCTCGACCGCGGCGTGAGCCCGCTGACGATGGCCGCCGCCTACGCCACCTTCGCCTCAGGCGGCGTCTACGCCGAGCCGTACGGAATCAAGGCCATCCGCGACAGCCGCGGCAAGGTCATCTACGAACACGAGCGCAAGACCCACCGGGCGTTCACTGCCACCGAGGTCGGCGTCCTCAACGGCGCACTGCAGCGGGTCGTCGGTGAGGGCACCGGCCGCGCCGCCGGCATCGGGCGCCCGGTGGCCGGCAAGACCGGCACCACGGAGGAGAACGCCGACGCCTGGTTCGTCGGCTACGTGCCCCAGGTCGCCACGGCGGTGTGGGTCGGCCATGAACCGGCCAAGCCGATGACCAACGTGCACGGCCGGTCGGTGACCGGTGGCAGCTTCCCGGCGGCGATCTTCGGCGACCTGATGCGGACGGGTCTCGCCGGCGTCCCCGTCCGCGGCCTGCCGGTTGCCTCGCCCGACGCGCTGAGCCTTCGGCGCCTCGGCGAGCTGCCGCCTCCTCCGCCGGCGCCGCCTGTACCGCCGCCGCCGCTGCCGCCGCCGGCCGAGGTGCCCCCCGTCCCCGCCGACCAGCTGGTGG
>JAICGL010000045.1 GCA_025923175.1 Acidimicrobiia bacterium | reverse complement strand
CTCAGGGATTCCTCCGTCGGCGAACTGATCCGGCCTCCCAGCGGCGATCTGTTCAGGTAGCCCACAGCACACGACCAGCCCTCACCCGGCACGGCCGGCGCCTGGCGAAGCCCGACACTCGGAGGAGCCCGGCGGAGGTCGGGCGGGAGGCGGCGAAAGCCGCCCAGAAAGACAGCGTTGAGGGGGGAGGCTCGTGGGCCTCCCCCCTCAACAACTTGGTGGGTCTCTGTTTGCCCTACCTCTTGTGCCTAGAGGCCGCCGTTGAGAAGGCCGCCACCGAGCAGGCTGTTGGCGTTGAGGATGCCGACGTTGTCGACGACGCCGTCGAGGAGACCGTTGCTGTCGTCGTCGTTGTCGTCGTCATCGACCTGGTCGCTGGTGTCGTTGCCGTTGGTGGTGGAGACCACCTTCAGGTCCTTGCCGATCCCCTTGCCGCTCGCCTTGCACACCGACTGGGAGACCGTGACGTCGCCCTTGCCGAGGATGCCGTCGAGGACCAGGTGGAGGGCATTGACCGTCACGACCACTTCGCTGCCCTTGGAGCTGGAGTGCTTCTCGATCTTCTGCTCGTTGAGGATCAGCTCGCCGATCAGCGGGACCGTGAGCCGGCTGTTGGGCCGGGCGGTCAGGCCAAGCAGGTCGGCGCCCACCAGCCCGTTGAGGATCGACCCGTCGGCGAAGACGATGTCGCTCCCCACCTTGACGGCGTCGGCCGAAACCTCGCACTCCGACTTCACGAGCTTGATCAGCAGCTCGCCGAGCAGGTGCAGCTTGACGGTCGCCACCCGGGCCGAGGCCTTGGAGTAGATCTCCTTGGTGACCTTCGTCTGGGCGCCGGTGGCCAGCACCAGCGCCTCGATCAGCGGCGGCACCTCGGCCTTCAGCACGTTCTCGTAGCGCGGGCCGGCGTCGCCCGACAGGCGCAACCGGGCCAGGGGGCCGACGTCGAGCGGCAGCGCGCCGAGCACGTCGACGTCGACGTCGAGGGCGAAGGCGCCCGCCTTCGCTGCGCCTCCCAGCCCGCCGCCGCCCCGCTCTGCACTGGCTGGCACCACGGCCGTCGCCATGAGCCCCAGGACAGCGATCGCCACGACTCCGTGACGCCGCAGCCTCATGTCTCTGACCTTCATCACGGTCATTACCTCCGAGATTTCGCTCACCACGATCCGTGTTCACGGTCGGGCCCCACATGCGGAGCGTGCCAGACCGGACGAACCGTGCAAATGGCTCATCGGTACCGCCGAAGTACCGGGACCGGTACCAGTACCGACGTCATCTCAAGAGGAAGTTGTTCACTCAAGTGGCACATGTGGAGTCATCTCCGCTACCCTGTTGAGGTCGTCGTCTCGGTCAACGGTGACCGGCCCGACGGCAGGCCTCGACAGCGTTTCTCTCGGACAGTGGCCGAGCGTGGGGGCGAGGAGGTGACCGGCATGGGCCGTATCCGCTGTGTTCTCGGAGACCGATCGGTGTTCTTCACGGAGGGCCTCCGGGCGATCCTCCGCCAGAGCCCGGTGGCCACAATCATCGGGTCGACGCAGTCGCCGGAGGACGTGCCGGGGCTCGTCCGCCGGTTGCAGCCCGACGTTGTGCTGGTCAGCTTCGAGCCGCCGCCGGCCTCGCTGGCCGTTGCCCGGGTCATTCCCGACGTGCCCGTCCTCGTCCTGACCTGGTCCCGCCGGGAGGACGACCTGCTGGACGCCCTCCGGGCCGGGGCCACGGGCTTCCTCCATAAAGAGATCGAGCCCGGCGATCTCCTCCAGGCGATCGAGGCCGTGGCCGCCGGACGCACCGCATTCCCAGCCGGTTGGGAGCGGCTCCTCGTCAGCCGCCTCGACGGGCACCGGCCACCGGGCCACCGGCTCCAGGATCCGGTGACGCTCACCCAGCGGGAGCGCGACATCGTCCAGCTGATCGTCGACGGCCACTCCAACAAGGCGCTGGCCGCCTCCCTCGGCATCGCGCACCAGACAGCCAAGAACCACGTCCGGCACGTGATGGCCAAGCTCCGGGTCAGCTCCCGGGTCCAACTCGTGGCCTGGGCCCTGGAACGCGGCTACATCCCGACCGAGACTGCCGCGACGGCGTAGTTCGTTCGTCAGCCCTCGCGGGACTTGAACCAGGCCAGGGTGCGGTCGAGACCCTGCTCCAGTGTGTGGAGCGGCTTCCAGCCCAGCTCCTGGCCGACCAGCGTGGGGTCGAGGGCCGAGCGGGCCAGCTCGCCGGGGCGGGCGGGGGCGTAGACCGGCGGGTCGCCGAAATCCGTCAGGCGGGCCATGGTGGCGAAGAGTTCGTTGACCGTGGTTTCGGTGCCGGTGCCGACGTTGCCCAGGAGGCCGCTGCCGCCGTGGCGGACCCGGGCGAAGGCGTCGACGACATCGTCGACGAAGACGAAGTCGCGAGTCTGGTTGCCGTCGCCGAAGATCGTCGGCGTCTCGCCGGCGAGGAGCTTCCCGGCGAAGATGGCCACGACCCCGGCTTCGCCGTGGGGGTCCTGGCGGGGGCCGTAGACGTTGGCCAGGGCCAGGATCGTGTAGTCGAGGTCGTGGATCTCCCTGTAGTAGTGGAGGTAGTCCCCCACCGCCTTCTTCGCCACGCCGTAGGGGGAGATGGGTTGGCGGCTGTGGGTCTCGCCAACCGGCAGCGCCTCGGGCAGCCCATACAGCGTGCCTCCCGATCCGGCGAAGACGATCTTGCGGGTCCCGGCGGCGACGGCAGCCTGGCAGAGGTGAAGCGAGCCGAGAATGTTGATGTCGGCGTCGAGGGCGGGGTTCTCCACCGACACCCGCACGTCGGCCTGCGCGGCGAGGTGGAAGATGATCTCCGGCCGGCGCTGCCCCACCACATCGGCCAGGCCCGGGTGGCGGATGTCGAGCCGGTGGAACGACAGGCGGCCGTCGGCCATGGCTCGCGCCGGGCCGAGGTTGGCGAGCGAACCGGACGAGAGGTCGTCGATCACGTCGACCTCTTCACCCTCGGCCAGCAGGCGCTCGACGAGCCCGGCGCCGATGAACCCGGCCCCACCGGTGACGAGAATCCTCAACGGGCCCCACCGGGACGATCGGGCGCTTCCACCCGGGCGCCGGCCAGGCGCTCCCCGGGAGGGACCACTGCGCCGGGTCCAACGATCGTCACTCCCGAGATCGCGGCCCCGGCTTGGACTACGGCGCCGGCGGCGAGCACCGAGTCGGTGACCTCCGCCCCGGCGGCGACCCGGGCTCCTTCGAACAGGACTGACCGAAGCACCTTCGCCCCCGCCTCCACCACCACCCCGGCGCCGAGGACCGAACCGTCGACCGCCGCTCCGGCGGCGACCACGGCGCCGGGGCCCACGAGGGAGGCGCCGCCGCTGCGAACGAGGCGGTCGGCGTTGGCTTCCAGGTACTTGGCCGGGGTGCCGATGTCGAGCCAGTAGGCAGGCGACGGGAGGGCGAAGAGACGCCCGTTCCGGGCCAGCAGCCCGGGAAATGTCTCCCGTTCGATCGACACCGCCCGACCCGCTGGGATGTCCTCGAGCACCGACGGCTCGAGGACGTAGGTGCCGGCGTTGATCCAGTCGGTGGGCGCCTCGCCGGGCGGCGGCTTCTCGACGAAGCGCTGTACCCGCCCGTCCTCGTCGGTGGGGACCACCCCGAAGGCCGACGGGTCGTCGACCTGGGTGAGGGCGATCGTCGCCTCGGCGTCGCGCTCGGCGTGGAACCGCACCAGGGCGGACACGTCGAGGTCGGTGAGGACGTCGCCGTTGCAGACCAGGAACCGGCTCGTCACGTCACCGGCCTCGGCGGCGAAACGGATGGCGCCGGCGGTGCCGAGTGGTTCCGGCTCGACCGCAATTTGGACGGGCAGGTCGGAGAAGGACCGTCCGGCGAACGCGTCGGACTTGTAGCCGAGCGACAGGATGACTTCGGTGACGCCGTGACCGGCTAGCCAGCTCAATTGGTGTTCGAGAAACGGCCGGTTGACGATCGGGAGCAGCGGCTTCGGCGTGGTCCAGGTGAGGGGCCGGAGACGCGTGCCCTCGCCACCGGCCAGGACGATCGCCTTCACCGTGCCGAAGCTACCAGCGGCACGGTGAAGGTCGACGTACTGGAAGAGTTACTGCCCGGGCATCCCGCCACCCTCGCCGGCGTTGGGGTTGGCGAGGTTGGGGATGCTGGGCGGCTTGGCGATCTCGCCCTTGCGACCCTCGGGCAGGAAGGCCATCGTGATCGCCCCGCCGTCGGTGATCTTGACGTCCTTCGGGTTCGTGAAGTCCTCGAACTCGTCGGATGCGGCGTTCTTCCACTGGCGAATCGTCAGCGTGCCGGGATCCTTGTCGCAGAGGTCACCGTTCTTCATCAGCTTGCCGCCGGGCGGCTGGATCTCGGACGAGCTGAGCTTCATGCCCGGCATGCTCTCGGCGTAACGGGCGAGCGTGGCGTTCTTGCCCCGGTCGAGAGCGGACAGCGTGACCTGGGGTTCGATGTGGATCAGGCCGTCGTTGTGGGTGTGGATGCCGAGCAAGCGGGAGGGCTGCGGCATGTTCGGCTGGAGCGCGCCGCAGATGTTGACGGCATAGGCGCTGTGCCAGTGGTCCTGCAGTGTGGGGGGCGTGTCGTCGGACGTCCCGTCACCACCGCCCCCCCGGCTGAGGGCGATCCCGGCCACGCCGAGCACCACGATGGCCGTGACCACGATGGTGAACCCCGTGTTGCTTCTGCGGGCCTTGGCCTGGATCGGACGCTTCTTGCGGGAGGCTTTACCCATGACTGGTCAGGCTACCTGCCGCTGCCGGGGGCGGTTCGCCACCGTGACCTTTTTGCACCTTGCCGTGCCGCCAGCCGGTGGTGGGCCATGGCGAGCGCGCCCCGGGCGGTGAGGAACGCTGCGGCGGGCCCGAGCAGGGCCCGCCGGGGGCCGGTGAAGCGCACCGAAGCGAAGCGCAGCAGGGAGCGGTGGTGTTCGGCGATCATCCGGTACGGCCGGCCGGCGGTGCTGACCCCCAGCAGATGCTCGACCGTCCCGGCCGGCTCGTAGGTGACCTTCCAGCCCGCCCGGCACAGCCGCCAGCAGAGGTCGACGTCCTCGACATACATGAAGTAGCGCTCGTCCCAGCCGCCGATGTCGTCGAGGGCCGCCCGCCGCAGCCAGATCGCCGCCCCCGACACCCAGTCGACCTCGCGGGGACGGGCCGGGTCGGCGCCGGTCTCCCGGTACCGGCGGGTGAACGGGTTGTCGCGCCAGACGAAGAACAGGAGGCCGTGCCCGACAGCGTCGATGAGGCTCGGGATCTGCCGGGCCGACGGGTAGACACTGCCGTCCGGGTTGTGGACGCGGGGCCCGGCGGCGCCGAGCTTTGCGTCGGCGGCGAAGCGGGCCATCAGGGCCCGGGCGACGCCGGCGCCGAGCACCGTGTCGGGGTTGAGGACGGCGACCACGGGAGCGTCGGTGGCGGCGATGCCGAGGTTGGCGGCCCGGGCGTAGCCGAGGTTGCCGCCCGACGACACGATCCGCACGCCGGGATGGGCATGGCGGAGCGCCTCGATGGAGTCGTCGGCCGAAGCGTTGTCGACCACCACCAGCTCCGGGGGCGGGTCCTGGGCGAGGACCGATGCGACGCACGCGACGAGGGCGGGCCCGGCGTTGTAGTTGACGACGACCGCAGCCCAGCCCGCCCCGGCCCCATTCTCAGGTGGCGGCGGCACGGGCTTCTTCGTAGATGGCCCAGGTGCGGCGAGCAGTCTCGCCCCAGGTGAGGGCCCGGGCCCGCTTCTGGCCCCGCTGCGCGAGGTCCTCGGCCAGGACCGGGTCCTCCATGATGCGGGCAATGGCCTCGGCCAGGGCCAGGTCGTCGAGGGGGTCGACGAGCAGGGCGGCGTCGCCGGCCGTCTCGGGAAGGGCGGAGATGTTGGAGGTGACGACCGGCGTGCGGCAGGCCATCGCCTCCAGCACCGGCATCCCGAAGCCCTCGTACAGGGACGGGTAGACGAACACCGATGCCCGGGCGTAGAGGGCGGCGAGCTCGTTGCGCGGCAACGATCCTTCGCTGACGATCGTCCGGCTGTGGAGCCCCCGGTTCTGGAGGCCCTCGCCCACCTCGTCGCCCAACCAGCCGTTGGGACCGTGGAGGACGAGGGACAGCTCGGGATGCCGGTTGGCGAGGTGGGCGAAGGCGTCGAGGACGGCGACGACGTTCTTGCGCTGCTCCTGGGTGCCGACCCACAGCACGTAGGGCTCGGCGATCCCGCGCCGTTCCCACCGCTTGCCGGCGTCGCCGACCGCAGCCTTGGCCGCCGCGCCGAGATCGGCGAAGTCGACGCCGTGGGGCACGACCCGGATCCGCTCCCGCTCGACGCCGTAGAACTCCTCGACGTCGAGGGCCGTGGAGCGGGAGGGAACGATGATGCGGGCCGCCTCGGCGGCGGCGATGTGGGCGCCCCGCTTGTGAAGGGCCCGGGCCCGGCGGGGGTAGCGGTCGGCGAAGCGGATCGGGGCGAGGTCGTGCACCGTGACGACGAGGGCGGCCCCGCCCGGCGGCGGGATGGCCGGGCCGGTGGAGTGCACGACGGCGAGGTCTTCGGTGATCGACTGGGGAGCGGGCCGCCGGTCGGACATCCAGGCGTCGTAGAGCCGGTCGCGGCTGAGCGTGAAGCCGACCCGCTCCACGGACAGCTCCCCCACCTCCGGCGGCACCTCGTCGTGGGCGGCGTGGAAGATCACGAGCTCGTCGCCGTGGCCGATCTCGATCAGCCCCCGGCACAGGGCGAGGGCGTACACCCCGACCCCGGTGGGGATCCGCTGGAAGAGCGGTTCGGCGTTCAGGCCGACGCGCATGTCAGACCTCCGCTCCGGCTGGAGCCTCGGCCGCTTGCGCGGCCAAGCGTTCCGTCAGGGCCTCCCGCCACGGCCGAAGCGGCGTCAGCCCCGCGGCCGTCCAGGCCGCACCGGACAGGACACTATTGGCCGGCCGGGGGGCGGGGCGTTCCAGCTCGGCGGTGGTCGCGGTGCCCACGACCGACGGATCGAGGCCGGCCAGTTCGACGGCGGCGACCGCGAGGTCGTGCCAGGTGCAGGCCCCCTGGTTGGTGACGTGGTAGATGCCGGGCCGGCGCTCGACCGCCAAGCGGGCCAGCGCCCCGGCCAGATCCGGGGCGTAGGTCGGGCAGCCCCGCTGGTCGTCGACGACTCGCAGCGGCAACCCTTTCCGGGCCCGGTCCAGGATCGTGTCGACGAAGTTGCGCCCTCGGCGTCCGAAGACCCACGACGTGCGGGCGATGGCCCACGATCCGGCGTGGCGGGCGACCTCCCGCTCCCCGCCGAGTTTGGAACGGCCGTAGACCGACCTCGGGTCGGGCTCGTCCCACTCGTCGTAGGGCCCGTCCTTCTCGCCGGAGAAGACATAGTCGGTCGAGACGTGCACGAGGTGGGCGCCGACCCGGGCGCAGGCCACGGCCAGGTGCCGCACGCCGAGGGCATTGACGAGGACGGCCCGCTCGGGGTCAGCCTCGCAGCCGTCGACGTCGGTCCAGGCGGCGCAGTTGACGACGGCGGCCGGTGCGGCCGAGACGACGGCCAGCTCGACCGATTCGCGATCCGCGAGGTCACAGGAGCCGTGGTCGAGCGCGATCACGTCGTGGTGCGGCACATGGGCAGCTACCTCGGAGCCGACCTGCCCGCCGGCCCCGGTCACCATGATGCGCAAGGAACGCCCGCTCATCACGCCGGTCAGCAGACGGGTTGGGCCGGGCCGCCGGCCGGCGCCGGGGAGGACGAGGACGAGGCCCCCTTTGCAGTGGTGGTCGTGGGAGCGGCGGTCGTCGGCGTCGACGCAGGAGCGGCCGCCTGGTTGGCGCTGCCGGGGGGCGGCGTGACGCCCTTCCAGTCGCCGCCGGTGACGAGGACGACGTCGGCGCCCCGGACCGTGGAGTCGGAGACAAACTTTCCGACACCGCCGAGGTAGCGGGCGAGCAGTGCCGCCTTGGGCTGGGCGCCCGGGCCGTAGCGGATCTCGGTGTTCCCGTAGCCGAAGCGGTCGGCGTCACCCAACCCGCCGGTCCCGAAGCCGACTGCGCCGAGGTCGGCGGCAGCGTCGCCCGCCTGCCCGGGGGCGCCCGTCCCGTTGAGCACCCGCACCTTGACCTCGGACGGCGCCACTTTCGGGCCCTTGCCGTTGGCCGCACCAACGGCGGCGGGGTCGCCCTCGCCCCGCAGCCGGGCGATGAGTGGCTGGGCCTCGGCGCTCACGGCGAGGTGCACGCCCGAGGGCTTCGTCGGCAGCGCCACCATCTCGACCCCCTGCGTCCCGACCGGGCGGAACGCCTGGACCATCCGCAGTGCGTCCTTGACGTTGAAGGTGTCGTCGACCGTGAGGTTGGCCATGGCGGCGTCGGCCAGGCGGTTGGCCCTGATGGGGTTGAACGCCCCCTTTTCGATGGCCTGGTTCATGAGGCGCCGGATGAAGTCCTGCTGGCGGCTGATGCGGCCGATGTCAGACGTCGGGTCGGAGCGCCATCGACCGGCCTCGTAGTACTGGAAGTAGCGGGAGCGGACCCACGCCAGCGCCGTCTTGCCGTCGAACACCTGGCAGCCGGCCTTCTTGATATCGAGGCCTGTCCCCCGGTTCTTCGGATCGTTGGGACGGTCCCGCGACGGCGCCGGGACGTACATGCGGACCCCGCCGATGGCGTCGACCATCTTCCGGAATCCGTCGAAGTCGATCTGGGCGTAGTGGTGGATGGGCACGCCGAAGTTCGACTTGATGGCGTTGATGACGCCCTGGGGGCCTTCCTCGAAGGACTGGTTGATGAGGACCTGGCCCCTGTACCTCGGCAGCCGGACGAGCGTGTCGCGCGGGATCGAAACCAGGATGGCCCGGCGGGCCTTCGGCTCCACCCGGGCGATGATGATGACGTCGGCCCGCTGACCACCCACGAGCCTGGTGTCGCCGAAGCTGCTCTTGTCCCCCTCGTCCTCGACGAAGGCCCGGGAGTCGGACCCGAGGAGCAGCATGTTCATCGAACCGGGCAGGGCCTTGTCGAGGTCGACCCGTACCGACTTGGCCTGAGCGAACTTGTGGTGGAGGAGGACGCTGCCGCCGCCGAGACCGAAGGCCGTCGCGACCATGGTGAGCACGCCTGCCAGGGCCAGGCGCCAAAGGAAGACGCGCCCGGGCGACGCGGGCAGGGTGGGAGGATGTGCGCTCACGGCGGCAGTGATTCTACTGCCGGGTACTGGACAGCCTTGATGCAAGGGGGTCGGGCTCGGTCTGCCGACGGTAGGTTGGCGGGCAGTGGCTTTCTCCTCCGCCGACACCCTCCTGGCCGTGCTCGCCGCGCTTCCCCCCGACGCCGATCTGGCCGTTGTCCGGCGGGAGACGTCCGGAGCGACGACCGCTGTCCGCCGCCCGGGCGAATGGGTGGTGGGCGTGGCGCCCGACGCCAGGGTCGAGGCATCAGGCGGCGACGCCCTCGCCTGGCTCGACCGGCTGTCGGGCGGATGGTGGGCCGGCTGGCTGGCCTACGAGCTCGGCCGGGCCGTCGAGCGGGTAGAACGTCGCCGCCCGGACGACCTCGGCGTTCCCGACCTCAGCCTGGCGCGGTTCGACACCCGCCTCGTCGTCGGGCCCTCCGGCCTGCGACTGGAGGGCGACGGGCCGACCCGTCCGCTGCTCAGCGCCGCCATACGCCGGGCCCGGGCCGCCGGTGGCCCGCGCGCCCGCCCCGCCGGGGCGGGACTCGGCCTGGCGCCGTTTGCCTCCAGCCTCGACCGGGCCGCGTTCGAGGCCGGCGTCGCCGAAATCGTGGATCTCATCCGGGCCGGCCAGTGCTACCAGGTCAACCTCACCCGCCGGCTGACCTCGGAGTCGGCCGCCGATCCCCTGGCGCTGTTCGGCGCCTTGGTGCGCCACCATCCGGCGCCGCACGCCGCCCTGCTCCGGTTCGGCGATCGGGCGGTGGTGTCGGCTTCGCCCGAGGGGTTCCTCCGCCGCCGGGGCGACGCCGTGGAGACCCGTCCGATCAAGGGCACGGCCGGGCAGCGGGCGGTCCTCGAGCGCAGCGCCAAGGACCGGGCCGAGAACGTGATGATCACCGATCTGGCCCGCAACGACTTCGGCCGGGTGTGCCTCCCTGGATCGGTGGCGGTGCCGGCACTGTGCGCCCCCGAACCCCACCCCGGACTCTGGCACCTCGTCTCGACCGTCACCGGCCAACTCCGGCCCGGGGTGGGGACGGGGACGCTGGTGCGGGCCACGTTCCCGCCGGCGTCGGTCACCGGAGCGCCCAAGCCCCGGGTGCTGCAGGCCATCGAGGATCTCGAGCCGGTGGCGCGTGGTGTCTACTGCGGAGCCGTGGGGTGGGTCGATTCCGCACGAGCGGCGCTGGAGCTCAACGTGGCCATCCGGACGTTCCAGATTCTCGACGGGCGGACCCACCTCGGTGTGGGGGGCGGCATCACGGTGGATTCCGACCCGGCCGCCGAGTGGCGCGAGACCGAACTCAAGGCCGCACGGCTGCTGGCGGTGGCGGGCGCCCCGGAGGAGGCTGGGGGGCTTCACCAGCCTCCCCCGAAGCGGATCGCGCTCGCCGGCGGGATCGGGGTGGTGGCGTGATCAACCCGGGTCATCTTGTCGTGTGGCTCGACGGCGCGCTGGTCGACGAGCACGAGGCCCGCATCTCCCCGTTCGACCATGGTCTGCTCACCGGCGACGGCGTCTTCGAGACGCTGCGGGTCTACCGGGGTGAGCCGTACTGCTGGACGCGGCACTACGAGCGACTGGCCCGCAGCGCGTCGGGCCTGGGCCTGGCCATCCCGCCGTCGGCGGGTTTGCGGCGGGCGGCGCTCGAAGTGATCGAGGCGAACGGGCTGACGGACGCCCGGCTGCGCATCACCCTCACCGGCGGGCCGTCGCCACTGGGATCCGAACGGGGCCGGGTCACCCCGACACTGATCGTCGCCGCCAGCGCGCTGCCTCCTCCGGGCCCGGCACCCCCGATCGAGGTGATCACGGTGCCGTGGCCCCGCAACGAACGGGGGGCGCTGGCCGGTCTGAAGACGATCTCCTACGGGGAGAACGTCCGGGCCCTGGCGGAGGCCAAGGAGGCGGGGGCGGGCGAGGCGCTCTTCCCCAACACCCGGGGCGAGCTGTGCGAGGGGACCGGCACCAATGTGTTCGTCGTCACCGGCGGCGTGCTGCGCACCCCGCCCGAGGAGTCGGGCTGCCTGCTCGGCGTCACCCGGGCGCTGATCCTCGAGTTGGCCGACCGGCTCGCCATTCAGGCCGAAGAGGTGACGCTGCCGATGACGGCCGTGGCCACCGCCGACGAGGCGTTCATCAGTTCCAGTACCCGGGAGCTCCAGGCCATCTCGGCCGTGGACGGGAACCGGTTGCCGGTGGCACCGGGGCCGGTCACCACGCTGCTCGCCGATGCCTTCCGCCGGATGGTGGCGGAGGACCTCAACCCGTAGGCGGCTCTTCGCCGCCTACGTTGCTCCTGGCGGCTTCGCCGCCCCGGATCGGGCCCCTGCCCCACCCCCGGCCGTCAGGTGCGGAGATGTTTCACGTCGCCGACGCTCACGAGGTGCTCGGCGCCGGCGTCATCGACGACCACCAGCCGGCCGTCGTCGGCGACCCCGCTGGCACTTCCTTCCAGCGCAGGGCCAGCGGCGAGCTCGACACGCACCCGGCGGCCCAGCGTGGCGGAGTCGGCCCGGTAGGCGTCGAGGGTCGCGCTGCGGCTTCCGCCGCCCAGCACGGAGGAGTAGCGGGTCTCGAGCGCAACGAGGAAGGCGACGAGCAGTTCGGCCCGGTCGACGGGTCGTGACGCCTCTTCCTCGCAGCTCGTCGCCTGACCGGCCAGCTCCGCCGGGTAGGCGGAGGCGGCGACGTTGATACCGAGGCCGAGCACGACGCCCGGATCGGCCCCGCCGGTGGCCTCGGTAAGGAGGCCGGCCAGCTTGCGGTCCCTCACGACGAGATCGTTCGGCCACTTCAGCCCCGGCCGGAACCCGGCGGCGGCTTCCACGCCGTCACAGGCGGCGAGGCCGGCGGCCATCAGCACGACGGATACCTCGTCGATCGGCAGCGGCGGGCGCAGCAGGACCGACACCAACAGCGCGGCCCCGGGTGCGGCACTCCACGTGCGGCCCAGCCGGCCACGGCCTCCGGTCTGGTGATCGGCCACCAGCACGAGACCCTCGGGGGCGCCGCTGCGGGCCTCTTCGACGAGTGCGGAGTTGGTGGAATCGAGCTGGGCGTACGTCCGGACGGTGGTGAAACGGGTGCCGGTCAGGCGGTCGCGATCGAATTCGAGAATAGGCGGGCCGGCGGTCACGGACCGTAGGATACGGCCCGCCTATGCCTGAGCTTCCCGAGAAGGTCCTGATCGCCAACCGAGGCGAGATCGCCGTGCGGGTCATGCGCACGTGCCGCGAACTCGGTATCCCCACCGTGGCGGTGTACTCCGACGTCGACCGTGACGCCCTCCACGTCCGCCACGCCGACGAGGCTTACTCCCTCGGCGGCCAGACGGCAGCCGAGAGCTACCTGAACACGGCTGCCATCCTCGATGCGATCAGCCGGTCCGGAGCGACGGCCGTCCACCCGGGCTACGGCTTCTTCTCGGAGAACGCCGACTTCGCCCGAGCGGTGAGCGAGGCCGGCATCACGTGGATCGGCCCGCCGCCGAAGGCCATCGAGCTGATGGGCGACAAGGTGACGTCGCGCCGCACCGCCACCGCAGCCGAGGTGGCCGGCGTGCCCGGCACGCTCGACCCGGTGACGAAGCCCGAGGAAGTGCTGGCCTTCGCCGAGGAGCATGGCTACCCCGTCGCCATCAAGGCCGCCTACGGCGGTGGCGGCCGGGGCCTGCGGGTGGTGCGTGAGGGTGAATCGGTCTCCGAAGCCATGGAGTCCGCGCAGCGGGAGGCGAAGGCCTACTTCGGCCGGGACGAGATCTACGTCGAGCGCTACCTCGAGCGGCCGCGCCACGTGGAGGTCCAGATCTTCTGCGACACCCACGGCAACGGCGTGTACCTCGGCGAGCGCGACTGCTCGGTGCAGCG
>JAICGL010000044.1 GCA_025923175.1 Acidimicrobiia bacterium | reverse complement strand
CCCTACCAGCGGATCACCGAAAAGCTGACCGACTGCCACGAGCGGATCATCGACCGGCTGAGTCCCCTGGCCGGTGTCGCCTACCTCGATCTCGCCTGCGGCACCGGCGCCGTCGCCGAGCTGGCGGCGGGCGCTGGCGCCAGGGTCACCGGCGTCGATCTCTCCCCCGGCATGATCGAGACGGCGCAGCAGCGCGCCAGCGAGCTCGGCCTCGACATCGACTACCGCGTCGGCGACTGCGAGAACCTCGAACTGTCGGATGCGAGATTCGACCGCGTCTCGTCATCATGCGGCGTGATGTTCGCCCCGGACCACGAGGCGACGGCGCGAGAGCTCGCTCGCGTCACGAAGCCAGGCGGCAGGCTGGCCATGGTCAACTGGACCCTCGAGGGCGGCGTCGGAGCGATGTTCCGTCTCATGGCGCCCTTCCAGCCGGCGACGCCGCCGAGCAGTCCCTTCGACTGGGGCAACGAGAAACGTGTCCAGGAGCTGCTCGGTGACGCCTTCGACCTCACCATCGAAGAACACACCTCGACCGTGCAAATGGACTCGAGCGAGGAGTACTGGCAGCTGTTCTCGACGAGCTACGGACCCACGAAGACACTGGTCGACTCGCTCGCCGACGACCGCCGGGAGGAGTTGCACCGGGCCTGGGTCGAGTTCTTCGAGCGCGACTATCCGGACGGGCACGGTGGCATCGCCCACCACCGCGAGTACCTGCTCGTCCTCGGTACGCGGAGGGACTGATGCGGGTGGTCAAGGGGCTGCTCTGCGCGGCGGTCACCTGCCTGGTGGCGACGCCGGGCGTGGCTGCGGGTCAAACGGCGCCGCCGCCGAACGTCGTGACGGAGTGGTCCCGGATCGTCCAGCCGGCGATCCACAGCCCTGCCGAGCCGCGAACGCAGGCGAGCTCGATCGTCCTGCACACGCTCATCCAGCTGGCCATCTACGACGCGGTGATGGCAACCGAAGGTGGCTTCGAGCCCTTCCAGACGAAGCTCGACGCACCGGATGGCGCCGACGTCCGGGCGGCGGTGGCCACGGCCGCCTACCGCACCGCCAAGGGCAGGGTGGCAGCGACGCAGCACGCCTCCCTGGACGAGAAGTACACCGCCTTCATGGCGTCCATCCCGGACAGCAAGGCAAAGACAGACGGCGTGGCCGCGGGTGAGGCCGCAGCCGCCGGGATCCTCACCGCCCGCCAGAACGACAACTTCTCCAAGGCCGTCCCCTACAACTGCAGCGCCGATCCGGTGCCGGTCGGCGAATTCGCACCCGAGGGAGGATGCGGCACCGCGCCGATCGACGCCAAGCTCCCCCAGGTCGTTCCCCTGACCTACACCGACCCGGCGCAGTTCCGCCCGCCCGGCCCGCCTCCGCTCACCTCCGAGAAGTGGGCCAAGGACTTCGAGGAGGTCAAGATGCTCGGGCGCAAGGACAGCGCCGTGCGGACCCCCGAGCAGACCGACGTCGCCTACTTCTGGTCGGAGCACGCCTACCCGTTCTGGCTCCGCAACCTCACCGACATCGCCGCGGCCAAGACGCTGAGCGTGCGGGACACCGCCCGCTTCCTGGCCATGACGTTCACCTCGGCGCACGACGCGGCGATCGCCGGCTTCGCTTCCAAGTACCACTACCGGGCCTGGCGGCCCCGCACCGCGATCCCCCAGGCCGAGGCGGACGGCAACGCCGCCACTGCAGCCGACCCGGCGTGGACGCCGTTGCTCAGCGTGAATCATCCGGAGTACCCATCGGGCCACAGCTTCCTCGTGGGCGCTTTCACGGAAACGCTGAAGACATTCTTCGGGACCGACCAGGTTCAGCTGACGTTGTCGGCCAGCAAGACGGCCGTCCCCCAGATCGTGAAGGAAACCCGCACCTACGCCGGCGTGGCAGAGATCGTCCGCGAAGTGGACAACGCCCGGATCTGGGGCGGCCTGCACTACCGCCACTCCATGGACGACGGCGAGGCGCAGGGTGCGTCGGTCGCCCGTCACGTGCTCGGTGCCCGCTTCCGGGGGGTGACGCCGGCCGCCGCCGAGGGCGAGACATTGCCCAGGACCGGTACAACGGTCACCGGCTCTCTGGTGGCCCTCGGCCTCAGCCTTCTCGCCACAGGGACGACTCTGGCCACCGCCGTACGTCGACGGCGCTGTCCGCGATAGACGAAACTCTGCAGCACGAACAGACTGTTGGTGTTAGGTCGAAGCGTGCCAAGGCGTCAGCTGAGCGGAGACGACCGTGCCGGGGGCAGAGGGGTCCAGGGGGAGGGCGATCGGGCACGCAGCCCGCTACCGGGCGCCGTACCTGCTGCTGGCGGCCTGGCTGGTAATGACCCTCGTCGCCCCGACGGCGCCGGTGCGCCAGCCGGAACAGGCATCGCAGTTCTCCCTGCCTCCTATCGCCGGCGACGGATCTACGACTGACTCGTCCCCGCCCGGCGGCACTGCGACTCCCGCACCGGACGCGCCGGGCACACCCGACACCAGCGCCACAGCCATGGCGCCGGCGCGCGCCTCGGGCCCCACGGCTTCACCCATTGAGGGCTCAGCCCTTTCCTCTGGCGCAAGCGCCGGAGTGGCTCCGGGCATGCCGCCGTCGCAACGGTCGGCCACCGGCGATGGCGCCGGACCGGTTGCGACAGGACCCTCCGCCGGCGGCGTCACCCCTGGCGGGGTGACCCAGAGCGGCGTGGAATGCCGCCCCGGTGTGCGCCAGTTCGACTCGGCCTACGCCGCGCCCTGCCGGCCGGTGTGGACGGGCTCGAACGGAGGTGCCACGCACAGGGGGGTCAGCGCCGACAGCGTGAAGATCGTCCTGCGCCGCTACGGCGACTCGCCCGACAACCTCTTCGTCAAGCAACTCATGGCTCAGGGTGGGATCGCTCCCGAGGACGTGACCGCCCCGGTGCGACGCATCTTCGCCAAGTTCTTCAACGAGACCTACGAGCTCTACGGCCGACGGGTGGTCTTCGAAGATTTCACCAGCAACGGCCAGATTCTCAAAGAAGGGGCGGGAGAAGGCCGCGAGGTGGCCTGCGCCGACGCAGCCGCCATTGCCGAGGAGCGCAACGCCTTCGGGGCGCTTCCGGCCTTCGGCGCCTTCGGGCCGGGAGCGAGCGGTTTCGCCGGTTTCTCGGACTGTGCAGTGGAACGTCGTCTGTTCCTGCCCGTGGGGGCGTGGCTCTACCCGCAACGCTGGTATCGCCAAGCCCATCCCTACGCCTGGGGAGTCCAGCTGGATTGCGAGCGACTCGCCCGGCAGTACGCCGATACGTGGCCAAGCGGGTGGCCCACCGGCCAGCCCGCTTCGCCCGCGACCCCCTCTACAGGTCGACCACCCGCGTGATCGGCCTCTTCGGAACCGATGCTCCCGGGTTCCGAGAATGCCAGGACCTGCTCCAGGCAGAGCTTGAAGGCCGTTACGGCGTCAAGGTCGCCAGCCGTTACCGCTACGGCGCCAACGTCCAGAACGATCCATCCGTCATCCCTCGCCAGACGGCCGAGGCTGTGGTGCAGTTCAAGGCTGCCGGGGTGACGACGCTCCTCCCCTTCATCGACCCCTTCACCACTGCAAACCTCACCAGCCAGGCCCGCAGCCAGCAGTGGGGCCCGGAATGGGTGATGCACGGCGCCGCTGCGATGGACTTCGATGGCTTTGCCCGCCTCTATGACCAGGACCGGGTCAATGGCCACCTCTTCGGGATGAGCTACATCGGATCGGGGGGTTACCTCGGACCCGAGAGCGAGCCGGCCCGCCTCTACAAGAAGCTGACCGGCAAGCCTCTGCCGGAGGGCACCGACGGCGACTACTACGTGCTCGTGCACATGTTCAACCTGCTCCAGAGCGCCGGCCCGGCGCTGACGCCCGAAGCGATCGGCGCCGGTGCCGGCTCGCTACTCCCCGGGGGTGCCCCCCGCTTCGACCTGGGCCGGTGGAGCTTCCGCACTAGTGCCGATGGTGCCTCCGGGCTCGACCACACCGAGATGGACGACGCCCGGGAGGTGTACTGGGACGGCGATGCCACCGGCCCCGACGGTAAGAAAGGCAGCTTCGTGACTACATACGGGGGCCGTCGCTTCACCAACGGCGAGTGGCCGGCGGAAGATCCTCCGGTCTACCCGAAAGGCTGCACGGGCACCTGCCAACGAACGAATGCTGCTATAGGTTTCATCAGTGGTTTCCTCGCCCTCTCGCAAACCCGCCGGTCCGCAGTCCGGCGCTGATCCCCAGGGGACGCGAGCTCGGCGCGTGTCCCGGGAGGCGGTGTTGGCTGCGGCGCGAGGACTGTCCACGACGGACCCGCCGCCCACCATGGCCCAGGTGGCAGCCCGGGCGGGCGTCTCGCGCACAACGATCTATGAAATGTTCGGAAGCAGGGATGCGCTTCTGGCGGAGTTGGGGCTCGACCGTCAATCTGCATCGGCGACCGATCTGGTGGCGGCGGGGATCGAACTGCTGGCCGAGGGCGGCCTCGCCGCCCTGTCCGTTGAGGAGGCTGCGGCCCGGGCGGGAATGGCCCGGACGACCGCCTACCGGTTGTTCCCCGGCAAGGACGCGCTCCTCAAAGAGATCCTGCTGACCGCCTTCCCCATCGATGAGCTCGTGGCGTACCTGGACGGGGCCCGGGACCGACCTCCCGAGGAGGTCGTACCGTTCGTGGCTCATTCGCTGGGCTCTCTGGGCCCGACACAGCTGGCCGTGGTGAGGGTCATGCTCCTCGAGGCGTTGCACACCGAGACCGCCGGCACCGAAACACGGGGCACCTACGTGCGGATGGTGGAAGCGCTGATCGACTACATCAGCGCCCAGATGGACGCCGGGCGGCTGCGCCCTATGAACCCGGCCCTGGCCATCAAGGCGCTCTTCGGCCCGGTCTGGATCTATCTCATCGTCCGTCCGACGTGGGAAGACGATCTGTTCTTCTCCGACACATCAGTCGGGGCCGCCATCGACGAGCTCGTGGCCGGCGCATTGCGCGCCATGCAGCCCGATTGACGGTCCCTCTCGAGTCGAGCATACTGAACAACCGGGACGGGTAGGCCCAAAAGTCCAGTTCGGGGGAGGCGGACGTGCCAGCAGAACTGGCAAGTCACCTGTTGCAGCGCGTCTTGTCGCTGCCTCGACCACGCACGAGAGACCTCGTCGTGGAGCGCGACATCCCGATTGCGATGCGCGACGGGACGGTGCTGCTCGCCGATCGCTGGTTGCCCAGGGACTGCCAGGTGTCGTTGCCGACTGTTCTCTTCCGTTCCCCCTACGGACGGGCCGGCCTGATGACGCACTACATCAGGGTCTTCGCCGAACGTGGCTATCAGGTCATCTGCCAGAGCACCCGCGGGACCTTCGGCTCGGGAGGGGCGTTCGACGCCTTGCGGACCGAGCGTGAAGACGGTCTCGACACCGTGGATTGGCTGGTGGACCAGCCGTGGTTCAACGGAAAGCTGGCCATGGGCGGGCAGAGCTACGCGGGCTACACCCAGCTGGCGATCGCTGACGCGGAACCTCTCTGTGCCATCGCACCCGCGTTCACATCGAGCCACATGGTCGAGATCTTCCACCGCCGCGAGGGCCTGCTGCTCGAAGGCCTGCTCCGCTGGTCCCGGATGCTGGCGGTGCAGGAGGACAAGAACATGTTGGTCGATGCGTTATCGCGGCGAACCTGCAACGCCGTCAACGCCGCCGCCGGCTCCGTCCCGCTCGCCCGTGCGGATCGCATCCTCGTGGGCGGACGCTCGCAAACGTTCCAAGACATTGTCCGTCACGACAGCGAGGATGGCTTCTGGGCGCCCGCCGATCATCGGGAGCTCCTGACGAAGCAGACCGCGCCGGTCCGGCTGGTCACTGGCTGGTACGACTTCTTCCTCCTCCACGCCCTCAGCGACTTCGTCGCCTTGCGGCAAGCCGGCAATGACGCCGAGATCACCGTCGGACCATGGGTGCACTTCTCGGTTCCGGCCTTCGGGCACGGGGTGAGGGAAACCCTCGCATGGATGGACGCTCACTGCCATGGCCGGCAGCGAGAGGAGCGCCGCCCGGTCCGTATCCGTGTGATGGGCTGTGATGAGTGGCGCGAGTACGACGAGTGGCCGCCACCTGGGTATACACCGACCCGTTGGTTTCTGGGGGCGGACGGGACGCTCGGCAACGATCGGCCGACGCGATCGGCTCCCGATCAGTTCCGTTACGACCCGGCACAACCGACACCGTCGATCGGCGGTCCGGCGTTCAGGTTCACCGGTGCCGGACGGAGGGACAACCGCAAGCTCGCTGCCCGGCCTGACGTACTCACCTACACCACTGCCCCGCTGGCCGCCGACACCGAGATCGTCGGCGAGGTCAGTGCCGAAGTGTGGATGCGGTCGAGCCGCCCTCACACCGATGTGTTCGTGCGTGTCTGCGACGTCGACCAGCGGGGCCGCTGCGTCAACGTGTGCGATGGCATCGCCTCCGTATCAGGCGGTCAGAACGAAATCGACTCGGACGGTGTCGCCTTCGTACGGGTGCAGTTGTGGCCGACTGCCTACCGCTTCCGCCGAGGCAACCGGATTCAGCTGCTGGTAGCCAGCGGCGCCCATCCGATGTATGCACGCAATCCCGGGGGGTTAGGGGAACCGAGAGCAACCGCCACCGTGTTGTTCCCGGCCGATCAGGAGATCTTCCACGACCCCGATCGGCCATCGGCGATCCTGCTGCCCACCGCCCGTTCCCAGCCCGCATCTCTGCCGAAGGGCCGAAGGAATTGAAGGCGATCCGGCACGCCTCCCGATACCGGACCCCGTATCTGTTGCTGGCGGCCTGGCTGGCGATGGTGGTGGCCGCGCCGACGGTGCCGGTGAGGACCGCGCAGCCGGCATCGGACTTCGCCCTGCCGCCGTTGGCCGGGCCGGCCGGGCAGGAACCAACAAGCGCAGTCCCGCCGGAGGGCGAGGGGGCGGCGACTGGGGCAGCCGAAGGAGCAGGCGGCGCCACTGTCACGACAGGGCTGATTCAGAACCGTGGCACACTGCCATCGCGCAACGAAGGCGCCATACCGGGGCCGAGCGGAAACGCTGGAAACGCCGCCACCGTGTCGTCTCCCGGAGCTCCAATGCCAAGAAGCGGAGCCGCCGGGAGCGCCCAACCATCGACCTCCAAAAATGCACCGCCACCGACTGCCGATAGCGCGGCGCCGGCCGGGCCGACGAGGGGAGGCGTCGAGTGCCGCGCCGGAGTCCGCCAGTTCGACTCGGCCTACGCCGCGCCGTGCCGCCCGAGGTGGACGGGTTCGAACGGCGGCGCCACGAACCGGGGGGTGACGGCCGACAGCGTGAAGATCGTGCTGCGCGGCTACGGCGATTCGCCGGACAACGTCTTCCTCAAGCAGGTCGTGGCCCAGGGTGGGTTCGCTCCCGAGGAGGTCACCGCCCCGGTGCGGCGGGTGTTCGCCGACTACTTCAACCGGACCTACGAGCTGTACGGCCGGCGGGTGATCTTCGACGAGTACACGAGCAACGGGAGCATGTTCAAGGAGCTCTTCGGAGAGGGGCGCGAGGTCGCCTGCGCCGACGCCGCCGCGATCGCCGAGGAGCGCAAGGCCTTCGGCGTGCTACCCGCCTTCGCCGCCGTCGGACCCGGAGGTTCCGGCCTCGCCGCCTTCTCCGACTGTGCCGTGGAGCGGCGCCTGTTGCTGCCCGTGGGGACCGTGCTCGCCCCGGAGACCTGGTTCCGCCGTGCCCATCCGTATGCCTGGGGGGTCCAACCCGACTGCGAACGGATCGCCTTGCAGTACGCCGAGTACGTCGGCAAGCGGCTGGCGGGACGGCCCGCCCGCTTCGCCCGCGACCCTCTGTTCACCGCGGCGCCACGGGTGTTCGGTCTCATGACCGTGGACGGCGGATTCCGGCCCTGTAGCGATCTCTTGCAAGCTGAGCTGGAAAAGCGCTACGGGGTCAGGATCGCCAGCCGGTACAACTACGGCGCCGGCGCCGGGAACGATCCGTCGGTCCTTCCTCGCCAGGCGGCCCAGGCTGTCGTTCAGTTCAAGGCGGCGGGGGTCACCACGCTCGTCATGTTCGGCGATGCCTTCACCTTTGCCAACATCACGAGCCATGCCCGGAGCCAGCGGTGGGGCCCGGAATGGGTGATCCACGGTGTCGGCAATATGGACAACGAGGGGTTCGCTCGCCTGTTCGACCAGGACCGGGTCAACGGTCACCTCTTCGGGACGAGCTTCATCGGATCGCCGACCGGCTACCAGGGGCCGACGAGCGAGCCTGCCCGCCTGTACAAGCAACTGACCGGCAAGTCCCTGCCGCAGGGCACCGACGGCGACTACTACACGCTGGTGCACACGTTCAATCTCCTCCAGAACGCAGGGCCGACGCTGACCCCCGAAACCATCGCCACCGGGGTCGGGTCGTTGCCCCCCGGTGGCGCCCCCCACTTCGATCTGGGCGGGTGGAACTTCCGCACCCGCCCCGACGGCGTCGTTGGACTGGACCACACCGCGATGGACGACGCCCGCGAGGTGTACTGGGACGGCGACGCCACCGGCGCCGACGGCAAGAAGGGAACCTTCGTCGCCACCTACTCCGGCCGCCGCTTCGCCCCCGGGCAATGGCCGGCCGAAGATCCCCCCGTCTACCCGGCGGGCTGCACCGGCACCTGCCAGCGAACCGCAGCCGCAGACCACTTGAAGGCATGGCAGCCTGACCGAAGACGCAGGGTGCGAAACCGGTGACGCGGCCGCGCCGCGGTGTCGTCGCGGCCGTCCTGCTGTTGCTCTGGCTGGCGGCCGCGAAGGTGCTCCCGAACGGGATGCCACCGGGCATCGTCCTCCAGGGCGCCGTCCTCGGGTCGCTCACCGCCCTGCTGGCCGTCGGGATGGTGCTCGCCTACCGGGCCACACGCGTCGTCAACTTCGCGCAGGCCGAACTGGCGGCGGTGGCGGGCATCGTCACCATCCACCTGGCCGGCCAAAGGGGATGGCCGTATCTGCCCTCCGTCCTGGTGGGGCTGGCCCTGGCCACCGGCACCGGCGCGCTCGTCGAAGTCCTCGTCGTCCGCCGGTTGCGGGCGGCACCCCGCCTCATCGTGGCCGTCGCCACCATCGGGGCGGCCCAACTCCTGATCGGGGCCAGCGTCGTCCTCGGCCTTGCGCTGGCGAAGGACGCGTCGTTGGCGGCGCTGGAGACACCATTCTCGGCACAGTTCTCGCTCCGGCCCGTCATCTTCTCCTCCGACCACATCGCCGCCATGGTCATGGTCCCCGTCGTCCTCGCCGGCCTCGGGTTCTTCCTGCAGCGGACGCGCGCCGGTATCGCCATCCGGGCGGCGGCCGACAACGGCGACCGGGCCGCGCTGCTCGGCGTGCCCACCGCCCGGCTGTCGACCCTCGTCTGGTCGCTGTGCGGGCTCCTCTCGGGTCTGGCCGTGATCCTGCGGGTCCCGTTGTCGGGGTTGGTGTCCGTCGGGGCCGTGACCGGTGGCGGGACTTCGCTGCTGGTCCGCACGCTGGCCGCCGTCGTGATCGCCCGGATGGAGAACCTGCCCGTGGCCGCCGGGGCGGCGGTGGGTCTCGGAATCTTCGAGGCGGTGGCCGCCTGGAACCTGCCCAACGCCACGCTGGTGGATCCGGTGCTGGTCGCCGTCATCCTCGTGGCCCTGCTCGCCCAGCGCGGGGGGTTCTCCCGGCAGGAGGAGAGCGCCCTGGCCACCACCCGGTTCCGGGCCATCCGCGAGGTGCGGCCAATCCCGGAGGAGCTGAAGGACCTGTGGGAGGTCCGCCTGGCCGGCCGGGCCCTCCGAGGGGTGGGACTGGCCCTGGCCCTCGCCCTCCCGCTCCTGGTGCCGCCGAGCCGCCAGCAGCTCGCCACCGTCATCCTGATCTACGCCATCGTGGCGGTCTCCCTCGTCGTGCTCACCGGGTGGGCGGGGCAGGTCTCGCTCGGGCAGTGGGCGCTGGTCGGCCTGGGGGGCACCGCCGTCTTCGCCCTCCACACCAACCACGGCCTCGACTTCTTCCTCGCTGTCCCGGTGGGCATGGCGGTGGCGGCGACCGCCGGCGTCGTGTTGGGGTTACCGGCGCTGCGGGCCCGCGGCCATCTCGCCGCCATCACGACCCTGGCCTTCGCCCTCACCGCTTTCACTTACATCTTCCAGGTCCGGAACCTCCCCTGGCTGGTCGTCGAACAGGCCCAACGTCCCGTCCTGTGGGGCCGTCTCGGTCTCGAGCACGACTGGCAGATGTACGAGTTCTCGCTCGTTGCCTTCGTGGCCGTCGCGCTGGCCGCCGGAGCGCTGCGACGCAGCCGGGCCGGGCGGGCCATGGTGGCCGTGCGGGACAACGAGGCCGCCAGCGCCGCCGTGTCGATTTCGCCGTTGCGGGTGAAGCTGGCCGCCTTCGCTATCTCCGGCGCCATGGCCGGCCTGGCCGGGGCGCTTTACGTGACCTACCAGCACGGCCTCCACGCCGACGCCTTTTCCCCGGAGGTCGGCCTGCGGGTCTTCTCGATGGTCGTCATCGGTGGCCTCGGCTCCCTCTCCGGTGCGGTCCTCGGCGCCTTCTACGTGCGGGGAGCCGAGTTCTTCCTCCCCGCCGGTTGGTCGCTGTTGGCCAGCGGCGCAGGCCTCCTCGTGCTGCTCCTCACCCTCCCCGGCGGCCTCGGTGAGATCGTCTACCGGTTGCGGGACGCCTTCCTGCGCCGGGTGGCGCTCCGTCGCGGTCTCTCCCCGACGCCGACGCCATTGGAGCGAGCCGGGCCCGCCGTGCCCGCCGCCCGTCCGGGGCCGGGGGCGTCGGTCCTCCTCGACGTGTCGGGGCTGCGGGTCGCCTACGACGGCGTGCCGGTCGTCTTCGGGGTTGATCTCGCCGTCGAGGAGGGAGAGATCGTCGCCCTCCTCGGTACCAATGGCGCCGGGAAGTCGACGGTCCTGCGGGCCGTGAGCGGCCTGGTGGCGCCCTCGGAAGGCACGGTCGTCTTCGCCGGCGAGACCGTCTCGGGAATGAGCCCGCAGGCGATCGCACGTCTCGGGATCGCCCAGGTGCCGGGCGGGCGGGGCGTCTTCCCCACCCTGTCGGTGGCCGAGAACCTCCGGGTCGCCGGGTGGCTCCGGCGACAAGACCCGGGCCTGGCGGCGGACATCGAGGAGGTCACCGACCGGTTCCCGGTATTGGCCAATCGGGCCGACACTCCCGCCGGGGCTCTCTCGGGTGGCGAGCAGCAGATGCTCAGCCTGGCCATGGCGTTCCTGATGCGGCCCCGGCTCCTGCTCATCGACGAGCTGTCGCTCGGACTCGCCCCCGGGGTGGTCGAAATCCTCGTTGAGTGGGTCCGGGCTGTGGCCGAGGCCGGGACGACCGTCGTCATCGTCGAGCAACGGGTGAACACGGCGCTGCGGCTGGCCCGGCGAGCCGTGTTCCTGGAGAAGGGCGAGATCCGTTTCGCCGGTTTGACCGAAGATCTGCTCGACCGACCGGACATCCTCCATTCCGTGTACCTGCAAGGGGCCCGGGTGCCGGCCACGCCTGCGGGTGGGGACCCAAAGCGGCCCGACCCGGCCGCTGAACCCGGCTCCGGCACTCGCCGGGTGGTGGTTGAAACACGTGGCCTGACCAAGCGGTATGGCGGTACCTACGCCGTCGACGGCGTCGATCTCTCTGTGAGCGAGGGCGAGATCGTCGGTCTCATCGGCCCCAACGGCGCTGGCAAGACGACCCTCTTCGACCTCGTCACCGGCCTCGCTCGCCCCGACGCCGGAACCGTGTGGCTCAGCGGCGTGGACGTCTCCGACTGGCCGGCCGATGCCCGAGCCCGCCACGTCCTCGGACGGTCCTTTCAGGACACCCGCCTGTGGCCGTCACTCACCGTCACCGACGCGATCGCCGTCGCCTTCGAACGCCACCACCGGGCGCCGGCCGCCATCCCGGCCATGTTCGGCCTTCCTGTCTCGACCGACGCTGAAGCCGCCGTTCGTGAGCAGACTGCCGCTCTCATCAACGACCTCGGCCTCCGACCCTTCCGCGACAAGTTCGTGGCCGAGCTGTCGACGGGCACGCGGCGCATCGTCGAGATCGCCACCCTCCTCGCCCACCGGCCCGCCATCCTCCTCCTCGACGAACCCGGCAGCGGCATCGCCCAGAAAGAGACCGAAGCCCTCGTGCCCCTTCTGCGGGACCTACGGGCCGAGCTGGGCTGCACCCTAGTCGTCATCGACCACGACACGACGCTCCTCGCCCGCCTCACCGAACGGCTCGTCGCCCTCCAGCAAGGCCGGATCATCGCCGACGGGCCTCCCGAGGCCGTCCTCGACGAGCCCGATGTCCTGGCCTCGTTCCTCGGGAGCGGCGCCCGGTAGCGATACCCCAGCCGAGGCTCAGCCGGTCTCCTTGACGCGCGAGTATGCGGCATGCGCATCGTGACGTGGAACGTGAACTCGCTGAGGCAGCGCATTCCGCGGTTGCTGCCGTGGCTCGACGAGCGCAGCCCGGATGTTGTCTGTCTGCAGGAGACCAAGCTCGGCGATGATGGGTGGGCCGAGCTCGTGGGCGATGAGCTCTCGGACCGGGGGTATGAGGTCGCCGCGTATGGCGAGACGGCCTGGAACGGTGTCGCGATCCTGTCCCGGGTCGGCCTGGAGGACGTCGTCAGGGGTATCGACGGCGCGCCGGGCTTCCCGCATCCCGAGGCGCGCGCGGTGTCGGCGACCTGCGGCGGCATCCGGGTCGTGTGCGTGTACGTGCCGAATGGCCGCGCGCCGGACTCGGATCACTACGAGTACAAGCTGGCGTGGCTCGAAGCGCTCAAGACGATGGTCGAGAAAGGCGCGCGACCGGTCGTCGTCCTGGGCGACATGAACATCGCGCCGACCGACGCCGACGTGTTCGATCCCGACGCCTACGTCGGTCAGACGCACGTCACCCCGCCGGAGCGCGAGGCGCTGGCGCGGCTGCAGTCGGTTGGCCTGCACGACATCCTTCGCGATCGGTGGCCGGACCACCCGCGCCTGTTCACGTACTGGGACTACCGCGCCGGCATGTTCCACCAGGACTGCGGAATGCGGATCGACCACGTCCTCGCCAGCGACGAGGTCGCCGAACGCGT